>SKSM01000112.1 GCA_007122985.1 Nitriliruptoraceae bacterium
GACGACGGCGCGACGCGGACTGCGGGCACGCCGTTGTCCGCGGACGCGCCGTCGTGGTTCACCGCGGCCTGGGCGACGCAGCCCGAGCGTGACGTCGTGCGGGTCGACGGTGTCGACATCGCGACGCACGCCTGGGGTGAGCGTTCGGCGCCGACGCTGCTGCTGGTCCACGGCGGGGCCGCGCACGCGCTGTGGTGGGGCGGGCTCGGACCGCTGCTGGCGCGAGACCACCGGGTCGTCGCGGTCGACCTCTCCGGCCACGGTGACAGCGGCTGGCGTGAGACCTACGGCGCGCAGCAGTGGGCCGAGGAGGTGCTGGCAGCGGGGGTGCAGTCCGGCGGGGTCGGCCCGCCGACGGTGGTCGGCCACTCGATGGGCGGGTTCGTGACGATCGTGCTGGCCGCCAGCCACGGTGCCGACCTGGCCGGTGCGATCGTGCTCGACGCGCCCGTGCGTCGACCGGATCCGGAGTCTGAGGAGGGGCGCGGTGGACACATGTTCCGCACCCCCAAGACCTATCCGGACCTGGAGACCGCGGTGGCCCACTTCCACCTGGTCCCACCCCAGCCGTGCTCGAACACCTGGCTGGTCGACGCGGTGGCCCGGACCAGCGTGCGCCGGACACCCGACGGCTGGCGCTGGAAGTTCGATCCGAGGGTGTTCACCGCCCGGCACGGACCGTCGCGGCCCAGCGACTTCTCCGCACAGCTCGGACAGGTCGCCTGCCGCGTGGCGGTCGTCAACGGTCAGCTCTCGGCCATCGTCGACGCCGATGTGCGCGCCCACATGGCCGCGCTGCTCGCGGATGCGCCGGCCGCGCAGGCCGGGGTCCCGGTCGTCGACGTGCCCGAGGCACACCACCACCTGCTGTTGGATCAGCCGCTGGCGACCGTCACCGCCATCCGCGCCGTGCTCGCCGGCTGGCGGCCGATCGGCACCCCGCCGGCCGAGGTCACGTCGCGACGCTGATCACAGCTTGCGCAGCCAGACGTGCTCGACGGCGTGATCGGCCCCCTTGCCGAGGATCAGGTCCGCCCGCGAGCGGGTCGGCAGGATGTTCTCGACCAGGTTGCGTCCGTTGATCCGATCCCAGATGTCGGTGGCGACGCGGTCGGCCTCGTCGTCGTCGAGGCTCGCATAGCGGTGGAAGTACGAGCGCGGGTCGCGGAAGGCGGTGTCACGCAGCCGGCGGAAGCGCTCCACGTACCAGCGTCGGACGTCCTGCTCGTCTGCGTCCACATAGACCGAGAAGTCGAAGAAGTCCGAGACGAACACCCTGCGTTCGCGGGTGGGGCCGGTCTGCAGGACGTTGAGCCCTTCGATGATCAGCACGTCCGGCTGGCGGACCACGATGCGCTCGTCGGGGACGATGTCGTAGGCGAGGTGGGAGTAGACGGGTGCGGTGACCTCGGGCACCCCGGCCTTGACCTGCCCGACGAACCGCACGAGCTCGGCGGTGTCGTAGGACTCGGGGAAGCCCTTGCGCTCCATCAGCCCACGGCGCTCGAGCTCCGCATTGGGCAGCAGGAAGCCGTCGGTCGGGACCAGGGCGACCTCAGGATGGTCCGGCCAGCGTGCCAGCAGCGCCTGGAGGATGCGTGAGCTGGTGGACTTGCCCACCGCGACCGAGCCGGCCACACCGATCACGAACGGGACCTTTGCAGTCAACGAGCCGAGGAAGGTGTCGGTCGCCCGGTGCAGCTCCTGGGTGGCGGCGACGTACAGATTGAGCAGGCGCGACAGGGGGAGGTAGACCTCGGCGACCTCGTCGAGCGAGACCGCCTCGTTGATGCCACGCAGCTGATCGAGGTCGTCCTCGCTGAGCGTGAGCGGTGTGGACGAGCGCAGCGCCGCCCAGTCGGAGCGCGCCAACGGCAGCCAGGGCGACGGCGTGGCGTGGAGCTGCACGGGTGTCCTCGGGTCGACGCCCGCGGCAGCCTACTGCGCTCGGATCTGCCGCCCCGCGCCGGGGGCATCGCACCGCTGCGTCGTGTCGGCTGGGAGCGTTCGCACCGGGCCGCGAGCACGGGACCGCCGGATGGGTGACACTGTGGCGGTCCCCTGCCGCCACACCGGAGCCCGACGACCCCCCGTGACACGTTCAAGGCTCCCGCTGCTCTGGCAGCGCCTGCTGGCCGCGGCCACGGTGCTGGCGGTGGTGCCCGTGCTGGTCGCGCTCGCGGCCGTGGCCGACGAGCAGCCGATCGTCGTGGGTGAGCCGGCCCCGCGCACGGTCTTCACCGAGGAACAGGTGCGGGTCGTCGACCCGGACGCGACCGAGAACGCCCGTCGCACCGCGGCCGAGACGGTCGAGCCGGTCGAGGTGTTCGATCGCGAGGCCCAGAGCCGCATCGTCGGCGACGTGCGCGACGCGTTCGCGGCCGTCTGGGAGGTCCGCGAGCCGGGGCCGCCGATGGGCGACGCCGACGAGGGGTCGCCGCCGTCCGCGTCGGCCCAGCGCGTCGAGCTGCGCTCGTTGCTGCCGGAGCTCGACGACGAGGTGGTGGCGTCCCTGGTCGGCCTCTCCGACGACGAGCTCGAGGTGGTCGAGGACGAGACGATCGCGATCGCCCAGGAGCTGGCACGCCAGCGGATCAGCGAGGAGGAGCTCGCCGGCGAGCTCGCGGAGACGCTGCCGGTCGAGCTCGGGCTGCGGTCGCTGCCGAACGACAGCGGCCGGGAGGTGGTGGTGCCGCTGCTCGAGACGCTGATGCGGCCGACCGTGACGGTCGACCCCGACGCCACGGCGGCTGCGCGCGAGCGGGCGGCGGAGGCCGTCGACGACGTCGCCGAGGTGTGGCGACCGGGCGAGGCCATCGTGCGCGAGGGCGAGCTCGTCGAGCCGATGGCCTTCGAGGCCATCGAGGAGCTCGGGCTGGTGGGCGGATCGCCGCTCCGCGCCTGGCTGCGCGCGGTGGCGGCCATGCTGCTGGTGACCGCGGTCGCCGCGATCTACCTGTCGCGGATGCAGCCGCGGGTGTGGGTCACCGGTAAGAAGCTGCTGCTGCTGGCCCTGCTGGTGGTGGGCTACGCCGGGCTGGTGGTCGGTTCGTCGCTGCTGGTCGACGCGACCTCCTCCGGGTGGCTCTACGCCGTGCCGGCCGGGGCGCTGGCGATGCTGACGGCGCTGCTGATCCATCCGGTGATCGGGATCGCGACGATGCTGCCCGCATCGGTGCTGGTGCTGCTGGTCATGCCACAGGCGGCCCCGGTCGCACTGTTCGCGTCGATCGCGGTGCTGATCAGCGTGCCGCTGACCCAGGGCATCGCCAAGCGCGCGGACCTGCGCTCGGCGACGTTGCGGGCGGGTCTGTCCTACCCGCTTCTGGCCGTGGGCGTGGTCGCGGTGTTCGGTCCCTGGGACGAGTTGCTGGTGGTGCTCGCCGCCGGCGCGCTGAACGGGGTGATCACCGCGGTGGTGGTCCAGGGCGCGATGCCGTTCCTCGAGACGCTGTTCCGGCTGCCGACGGTGACCGCGCTGCTCGACCTCGCCGATCGCAACCACCCGTTGCTACGGGAGCTGGAGTCCACGGCGCTGGGTTCGTACAACCACTCGGTGATGGTGGCATCACTGACCGAGCGCGCCTGTCGCGCCGTCGGTGCCGACCCGCTGCTCGGCAGCGTCGCGGCGCTCTACCACGACATCGGCAAGGTGCGCCAGCCCCACTTCTTCATCGAGAACCAGCAGGGCATCGCCAATCCCCACGACGACCTCGATCCGGAGGTCTCGGCGGTCATCATCCAGAACCACGTGATCGACGGGGTGGAGATGGCGACCACGCACAAGCTGCCGCCGGAGGTGGTGGCCTGCATCGGCAGCCACCATGGGACGATGGTCGTCAGCTACTTCTACGACAAGGCGGTCCGGGCGGCCGGCGGCGACCGGGACGCGGTCGACGAGGACGCCTTCCGCTACCCGGGGCACCGACCGCGCAGCAAAGAGGCCGCGATCCTGGTCCTCGCCGACTGCAGCGAGGCGACCACGCGCGCCATGGCGATGTCCCGCGGGACCCTGCCACGCGAGGAGATCGAGGCGACCGTCGACCGGCTGCTCCAGGAACGGGTCGAGGACGGGCAGTTCGACGAGTCGGACCTGACGTTCCGCGAGCTGATGACCGCACGCGAGACCATCGTCGAGTCCCTGGTGGGGATCTATCACCCGCGGATCGCCTACCCGGCCGCGGTGGAGGATGCCGACACACCGCCGCGGACGGACGCGGCCGAGCGGACCGACGGCGGGTCCGGAACCGACGGGCGGGGCCAGCGACCGGCCCCGGCCGGTCCGACACCACGGCCGTGAGCCGCGCACCGGGCGAGCGCCGGACGGTCGACGCTGCGCGCCGGCCGGGACGGGCCGTCGACCCCGCCGCGGGCTACGTCGGCGGGTCCTGTCCGAGCGCGAAGCCGGCGTCGAGCGCCTCGGTGGGGTACGACCGGAAGGCGATCACGGTCTCCGATCCGGTGATGCCGGCGACCTTGCCGATGTGCCCGGTGACCACGTCGGCGAGGTCTTCGTTGCGGGCGACGCGGACCTTGGCGATCAGGTCGTACCGCCCGGTCACCGAGTACACCTCGGTGACACCCTCGAGGCGGCACAGCTCTTCGGCGACCTCGGGTACCCGGTCGACGTGGACGTCGAGCAGGACGAAGGCGGTGATCACGGTGTGGCTCCCGTCGCCGGTCGGCCGGTGGGGACGGCAACCGCACGGTACTCGCGGGGCGGCCGGACGGTGAGCCGCGGCGCAGCCCGGACCGACTTCACCGACCGTGTGCTGGCGGTCGTCGCGGCCACGCGGTCTGGTGAGGTCGTGACCTACGGCGAGGTGGCGGCCGAGGCCGGTGTGCCGGGTGCCGCCCGCGCGGTGGGGCGGATCCTGGCCGAGCACGGTCGCCTGGTGCCCTGGTGGCGGGTGGTCACGGTGTCGGGTCGGCTCGTGCCGGGTCAGGAGTCGGAGCACGCCGAACGCCTGCGCGCCGAAGGGGTATCCTGCCAGCGGGGACGCGTGGTCTCATCGGCGCCCCGCCCGTCGATACCCCGGTGAGTTGAGCGTTGAGCGCTCACCGGTGTTGACTCGTGCGCGTTGAATGCACATTCAGTACGGGTGCGGAGGGGCCGGGACGACCAATGCGTTGACGCGGGTGACGCTGGTCGTGGCAGGATGCACTTTCAAGGTTTCTCCCGACAGGCCGGCGACCACCCCGCGTCGACCGGCAACAGACCGCTCCACAGCCAGACCCCACGCCCGCTCCCGCCCGTCGTATCCGCCCGCGCGCACGGATACCGCGCACCACGTCCGTTGGTCGGCACCACCGGGCCGACGGCTCCGAACCCGGTGTGCAACCGTCTCGTCCCGCCGCGTCGGTACGGCGTCTCCGTCGCCGCCGTGCCCTCGTCCCACCGTCACGAGGAGGACTGGTGAACCCGACCGATCTCCCGACCGCCGAAGTGGCCGTCGAAGAGCTGCTGGAGCGCTCCAACGAGCGCGGCTACGTGCTGCTCTCCGAGCTCCAGGACCTCTACGTGCCGGAGCTCCACGGTGAGCACTGGGTCGACGACGCGATCGTCACGGCCACCGACCAGGGCATGCAGATCATCGACGACGTCGCCGATGACGCGCCCGAGGAGGTCGCGGCGGCCGACACCTCCGCAGCGCTGACGACCGACCTCGTACGGCAGTACCTCAACGACGCCGGACGTCACGAGCTGCTCACCAAGGAGGACGAGGCCGACCTGGCGAAGCGCTACCAGGCCGGGCTCGCCGCGGATGCGATGCTGAAGGACCGCGCCGTCGAGTGGACCCGCTCGAAGAAGGCACGACTGCGGTCCATCTCCCGTGACGGTGAGCGCGCGAAGGAGACGATGGTCCAGGCCAACCTGCGGCTGGTCGTGCCCCAGGCGCGCAAGTTCTCCGGCCGTGATCTCGACTTCATCGAGCTCATCCAGGAGGGCAACCTCGGGCTGCTGCGGGCCGTGGAGAAGTTCGACCACACCAAGGGCTACAAGTTCTCGACCTACGCGGTGTGGTGGATCCGTCAGGCCCTGCAGCGTGGGGTCGCCAGCAAGGGGCGCACGATCCGCGTCCCGGCCCACGTGTGGGAGCTCTACGGCAAGCTCCGCGCCGCCGAGCTGCGGCTGCGCCAGCAGAAGGGCGGCGATCCCAGCGACGACGAGGTCGCCGAGGAGGTCGGGCTCACCGGCGACCGTGTCCGCGAGGTTCGCGACGCCATGCAGGAACTGGTCAGCCTCGACCGGCCGATCGGTGAGGACGGCGATGCCACGATGGGCGACCTCATCGCCGATTCCGACCAGATCGATCCGGCCGAGACCGCCCTCGAGGGTGACGCCCTGAGCCAGATCGACGCGGCGCTGCAGGCGCTCGACGACCGTGAGCGGATCATCCTGGTGCTCCGGTTCGGCCTCGGCGGCCAGGAGCCCCAGACGCTCGAGGAGATCGGCGAGCACTTCGGCCTGACCCGGGAGCGCATCCGGCAGATGCAGAACCGGGCGCTGGCCAAGCTGCGCCACCCCTCACGCGCCCACAACCTCTCCGGTCTGCTCGACGTCCTCGACCGAGCGGCCTGACCGGGCCGCCGCGCCCGCCGGCCACATGCCCCGCCCTCCGTGGCGGGGCGTGTCGTTGGCGCGGCGCCGCCGGCCGTGACCACGCCACCGGGCCGCACTCCTAGCATCCGGGTTGGTGCGTCGTTGCGTCCGCCACCCGGAGGTCGAGCCCGTGTCCGGTCCCGTCACCGTGATCCACCGCCGGCTGCTCATCGTGGTCGGCGTGCTGCTCGTGGTCACCGTCGCCGGCATGGTCGTGCTGTGGCCGACGGCGGACCCACTCCAGGAGACCGACGAAGAGCCGCTCGACGACCTGATCGATGGCGAGGTCGTCGCCGTCGAACACATCGAAGGTGAGCCAGATCCCGACACCGGGTTCTCCGGCGACCGTGTCGAACTGCAGGTGGAGCTGCGCGACGGGCCGGACGCGGGTGACACCGTCGAGCTGTCGGTCGACGCCGACGGCTTCCCCCAGATCTCGGTCGGCGACCGCGTCGCACTGGACCGCATGACCGACGGCGACGGCGAGCAGCAGTACTTCCTCACCGACTTCCAACGCACACCGACCCTGCTGGTGCTCGGGCTGATCTTCGTGCTGGCGGTGCTCGGCGTCTCGCGCTGGCAGGGCCTGCGTTCGCTGATCGGGCTCGGGCTGTCGCTGGCGGTCGTGGTGCAGTTCGTCGTGCCCGCCATCGCCGCCGGGTCGAGCCCGCCGATGGTCGCCATGGTCGGTGCGGTCGCCGTGATGATCATCACCCTCTACCTCACCCACGGCCTGAGCGAGCTGACCACGGCCGCGGTGATTGGCACCACCATCGCCCTGGGCCTGACGGTGCTGCTCGGCACGGTGTTCGTCGACCGTGCCAGGATCACCGGCTTCGCCTCCGACGACGCGGTCTTCGCCCAGTTCGCCGTCGAGGGGCTCGACCTGCAGGGGCTGGTGCTCGCCGGCCTGATCATCGCCGCGCTCGGTGTGCTCGACGACGTGACCATCAGCCAGTCCTCGACGGTCTTCGCGCTCCACGAGACCGATCGGACGCTGACCTGGCGACAGCTGTTCGCACGCGGGATGACCGTCGGCCGCGACCACATCGCCTCGGTGGTCAACACGCTGTTCCTCGCCTACACCGGTGCGTCGATCGCGCTGCTGCTGCTGTTCTCCGCCAGCGACCTGCCGGTGCTGGAGATCGTCAACTCCGAGCTCCTCGCCCAAGAACTGGTCAAGACCATCGTCGGCTCGCTCGGATTGATCATGGCGGTGCCGCTGACCACTGCCCTCGCGGCAACGGTCGCGGTCGCGCGTCCGGACGATGCTCCGCCGGTGCGGCTCGCACACGACCACAGCGGTAGCGCTGGACGCCGCCGCTCGCGGCCGCGGCCGAGGGCACCTGCCGACGAGCCAACGGCGTCCACCACGTCCGGGCACGGCCACCTCGGTGCCCATGAGGCGCCCGGGGGATCACCCGCGAGGGCGCCCGACGGGCCGGTGCCCGTCGACCGGGGATCCCGCGACCGGGGATCCCTCGACCGGGGATCCGACGACGAAGACCTCGACGACGAACAGCGCGCAGCCCGCGCCTGGGCGGACTACCTGCGGCGCTCGCGTGCGGCCAGCGCCGGTGACGGAGACCAGCTGCCACCAGGGGACGACGGACCCGACGAACCCGACGCGCCGGCATGAGCCTCGCACCTGCCCGCAACCGGGCGTCCAGGGCCGCGACCGGAGCCCGACCGCGCCGTCGGTCGGGCCCGCGCCCGCCACGCGCTGACGGAACGGCTGCGGCGCCGTACCCTGCGCGGCCACACCCGGGACCGTCGGGGAGCCGCATGCGGACCCGCCCGGTCGGCACCGTGGCTCGTCCGGTCGGTGGCGGCAGCGTCGTCGGTTGCGGCACGGACAGGTTCGGGCACCATCAGGCGGATACGGCACGAGCACGGGACGGCCATACGTGAGCGACGTCACCCCCATCTCCGAGCTGTTCGAGCGCGGTGCCTCCCGTGGGTACGTCCTTCTCTCCGAGCTGCAGGAGCTGTTCGATCCCCTGACTCAGCCCGACACCTGGGTCGAGGACACCGCGCAGAGCGCCCGCGACCTCGGGATGCAGGTGCTCGACGACCTCGTCGAGGACGCCGACCGGCCGGAGGCCACGCCGCTGTCGGCCTCGTCCGACTCCGTGCGCCAGTACCTCAACGAGATCGGTCGCACGGAACTGCTGACGCCCGAGCTCGAGGTCGACCTCGCCAAGCGCTACCAGGCCGGGCTTGCGGCGGCCGCCGTGCTCGGGTCGAGCGCCAAGCTGCCGCCGCGAAGGAAGGCGCAGATGCGCTTGATCGCGCGTGGCGGCGAGCGCGCGAAGGACCACATGATCCGCGCGAACCTGCGGCTGGTGGTGTCGGTCGCCCGCAAGTTCCGTGGCCGGGGGGTCGACCTGCTGTCGCTGATCCAGGAGGGAAACCTCGGCCTGATCCGCGGCGTGGAGAAGTTCGACCACACCAAGGGCTACAAGTTCTCGACCTACGCCACCTGGTGGATCCGTCAGGCGCTGCAGCGGGGACTTGCCAACACCGGGCGCACCGTCCGGCTGCCCGTGCACGTGCACGAGCTGATGGGCAAGGTCCGCTATGCGGAGTTCGCGCTGCTCCAGCAGCTGGGACGCGAGCCCACCGAGCACGAGATCGCCGCCGAGCTCGGTCTGCCCGTCGACCGGCTGCGCGAGGTGCAGCTCGCCGCCCAGGACGTCGCCAGCCTCGACAAGCCGATCGGTGAGGACGGTGACGCCACCATGGGCGAGCTGGTCGCCGACGACGAGGCGATCGACCCCGAGTCGTCTGCGACCGCGGTGCTCTCCAAGCACGAGGTCGAGCGTGCGCTGTCTGCGTTGACCGACCGGGAGCGGACCGTGCTGATGCTCCGCTACGGCCTGGTCGACGGCGAGGAGCACACCCTCGAGGACATCGGCGCGCAGTTCGGGCTCACCCGCGAGCGCATCCGCCAGATCGAGAAGAAGACCCTCACCAAGCTGCGTCATCCCTCCCGGGGCTTCCAACTGCGCGGGTTGCTCGACTCGGTCGATGCGCCCAACTGACGCACGGCGTCCGACCGTCCGGGGACTCGGGCGCCGCGCATCGCTGGGTGCGGCGACCGTCGCGCTGCTCGTCGGCGCGTGCTCGAGTGGTCTCGGGACGGCAGCACCCGACGACGACCTCGGCAAGGCCGGCAACCTCGAGGCGATCGAGGCCGAGGTCCGGGTCTCCGGTGACGTCGACGACGAGGTGGCGGTCTCCGGCGGCGTGTCGGAACCCGGGGACCGCGATCGCGCGGCCGGGCTGCACACCGACGACCCGCCGCCACCACCCGCCTCACGCCCGCAGGTCGTCGCGACCGCGCACGAGTTGTTCGACGGACTGCGGGCGAGCGTCGACGACGACGCCGGGGAGGCCTTCGGCGTGCTCGTGGTCGACGAGCACGGTCGGGAGCTGCTCGCACACCGCCCCGACGCCGCGATGCTCCCGGCGTCGACCCTCAAGATCGTCACCGCGGCCGCGGCGCTGACCACCTTCGGTCGTGACGCCACCTTCACCACGACCGTGGACGTGACCGGGCCCATCCGTGACGACGGCACGCTCGACGGTGATCTGGTCCTGACCGGCAGCGGCGACCCGGTCCTGGCGACCGAGCGCTTCGGCCGCTTCATCTACCCCGCGCGTCCACGGACACCGCTGGAGGACCTCGCCGAGCAGCTGGTCGGCGCCGGGCTGCGCCGGGTGGAGGGCGATCTGGTCGCCGTCGCCGACCGGTTCGACGTGCCGACACGGCCGGAGGGCTGGCCGGATCGCTACTACTCGTCGTTCGACGCGCGCAACGTCGCCGGGCTGACGGTCGACGCCGGCCTGCGCACGATCGTGTCGTGGCCTGATCCGGAGCAGTGGGCCGAGCTCGACGCGGACGAGCTCGACGCCATCGCAGCGGCTCTGGAGCTCGACGAGCTCGACCCCGAACTGCTCGACAACGGGGAGGTCGAGCCCGACCTGGACCTGCTCGATCCGCTCGACCCGCCGGACGGGCTCGAGCCCGATGTCCGGATCGAGCACGCCGAGGACCCGGCCGAGCAGGCCGCCGCCGAGCTGGTGCGACTGCTCGCCGAGCGGGACATCGAGGTCGACGGCACCGTGGTGATCGACACCGAGCGGCCGCCGGTCGTGGGCCGGGTCGGTCGGGTCGACAGCCCCCCGATGTCGGAGCTGCTGGCCTTCGCGCTGCGTCGCAGCGACAACCACCTCACCGACGCGATCTTCGTGGCGACCGGGCGCGCCCGGACCGGCACGGGCTCGTTCACGTCCGGTGAACGGGCGCTGCGCCAGACCCTCGACCGGTTCGGCATCGACCACGACGGCGCGGTCTTCGCCGACGGTTCGGGCCTCTCGCGCGACGACCGCAGCTCGGCCCGGCTGCTGGTCGAGGTGGAGCGCGCGCTGCTCCGGTCGCGACACGCCGCGGTGTGGCGTGACGCCAGGGCGGTCATGGGCGAGTCGGGCACGCTGTCGCAGCGGCTGCGCGGCACGATCGCGCAGGGTCGGTTCGCCGGCAAGACCGGCACCCTGCGCGACGTCACCGGGCTGGTGGGCTCGGTCGAGGGAACCGACGGCCGTCGCTACCACCTCGCCGTCCTGGCCAACGACCCCGGACAGGGCCGGTGGCTCGCCCAGCGGTTCGCCGACGAGCTCGCGGTGCTGCTCACCGCCGACCTCGACGGCTGCGACGTCGGGCTCGGCGACGACGGCGACGGTCCGCTGGGTCTGCCGCCGCTGGCGATCGCCTGCTGAGCGGACCGCCGTCGGGCGACGGCGTCGGCGTTCAGGCCCCAGGTGCGGCCTCGTCGCGCTCGAACGCTGCGAGCAGCCGCCGCAGTAGCTCCTCGAGCACGGCGTGCTCGTCGTCGTCGAGCAGGTCGGTGACCGCCGACAGCGACACCACCGTGCGGTCCATCGCCGCGTCCACGACCTCCCGTCCGCGGTCGGTCAGCGCGACCCGGATGCGCCGGCCGTCGTCGGTGTCGGGGATCCGGCGGACGAGCCCATCAGCCTCGAGGCGGTCGATGCGGTGTGTCATCGCCGAGGACGACAGCAGCAGCCCCCGGTACAGCTCGGTCGGGGTCAGCTCGTGGGGCGGGCCGGCCCGGCGCAGCGCCGCGAGGACGTTGACCTCGCCCTCGCTGATGCCGAACCGCTCCAACGTGGTGGCGATCCGCTGGTCGAGGTAGCGCTGGAGGCGGACCACCCGGGCGGAGATGCGCAGCGGTCGCGTGTCGAGCTCGGGACGCTGCGACGCCCACTGCTCGGTGAGGCGGTCGACGTGATCTGATGGCATGGGGCGGGAGGGTAGTGGCACCGGAACCCGGACCCGGCCGAGCCAGGCACCCGGCTCAGAACAGTGCGTCCTGCTCGCCGTGCGCGGCTGCCTGGCGGTCGCGGGTCGTCGGGACCGAGCGGTCGTGCACGGTGGCCGGGTCCGGTCCGTCGGGCCCGTCGGGTGCTTCTGGGGGAGGTGGGGCCTCCCACCGCGGTGGTGGTGCCCAGGGTTCCAGCACGGCGCGCCGCAGCCGCCGGGCGCTGCGGTCGAGACCCAGACCGTCGAGCACGTCGACGGCACGGTCGAGGTCCACCGGTTCCAGCGCGTCGATGTCGACCGGCAGATGGGGCAGCGGCGCCATCAGCAGCAGGTTGCGCTCGACCCGGTCGCGGGCCTCGCGCAGGGCCGCCTCGACCTTCGGTGGAAGGTCGTGCAGGGCGGCGTACAGTCCGGCGACGCTGCCGTGGTCGCGCAGCAGCCTGGCGGCGGTCTTCGGCCCGATGCCGGTCGCCCCGGCAAGCCCGTCGGAGGGGTCACCGCGCAGGGCGGCCAGCTCGGTGTACTGCCACGGCTCGATCCCGTAGCGCGCGCGGACGTGGGCGGGGTCCTCGATCTCCAGGTCGGAGAACCGCGCACGAGGGCGCAGCAGGCGGGTCGTGGGGGAGACGAGTGCGGTCAGATCGCGGTCTGAGCTGAGCAGGTCGCAGTCGGCCTGTCGCGCCTCGCAGGCGTCCACGGCCGCGGCGAGGATGTCGTCGGCCTCCGCGCCGTCATGTTCGATGACGGTGATGCCGCAGGCGAGCAGGTGCTCGCGCAGTTCGACCAGTGCCGCGGTCAGGGGCGCGGGGGTCGGCGGGCGGGCCGCCTTGTACTCCGGGTAGGCGTCCTTGCGCCGGTTGCGGGGATGATCGAATCCGACGAGCAGCCGGTCGTAGGGCCCGTGCTGCCACGCCGTGGCCAGCATCGACACGACCGCGCCGGTGGTCAGGGGACGGGCGTCGCCGGCGTCGCGCTCGGAGCGCACCGAGTGCCAGGCGCGGTGGCCGAGCGAGTTGCCGTCGACGGCCAGCAGCCGCCCCACGTCGCGCTCCCCTCGGTCGGGCTGGTCGGTCGGCCCCACCATAGCTCGTCGGTAGCCTGGCAAACGGCGCCGGTCGACGCCTCCGCCGTGACGGCGATGCGGCCCGACCGGTCGCGACCGCCCGCCCGACGACCCGGGATCCGTTTGCGATGACTGCTCCTGTTCTGCGCGCCCTGGTGACCGGCGCCTCCGCCGGGCTCGGCGAGACGTTCGCCCGACGGCTCGCCGATCGTGGCGTCGACCTGGTGCTGGTCGCCCGTCGCGAGCAGCGCCTGCAGGAGTTGGCCGACGAGCTGCCGGTGGACGTCGAGGTGGTGGTGGCCGACCTGGCGGACCGCTCGGACCTCGCCCGGGTCGAAGCGCGGCTGCGCGACGCGGAGCGGCCGGTGGACCTGCTCGTCAACAACGCCGGCTTCGCCGCCTATGGTCCGGTGGCTGAGTTGGATGCCGACCTCCAGACCGCACTGGTCGAGGTGAACGTCACGGCGCCGGTGCGGCTGACCCGGGCGGTGCTGCCGGGGCTGCTCGCGCGGGGGCGGGGCGGGATCATCAACCTCGGGTCCACGGCCGGCTTCCAGGCCAATCCGGACGGGGCGAGCTACGGCGGCGCCAAGGCGTTCGTGCACTCGTTCACCGAAGCGCTCTACGAGGAGCTGCGCGGCAGCGGGGTGCACGCGCTGCTGGTGGCTCCGGGCATCACCGCCACGGAGTTCCAGGCGGTCGCCGGCGTCCCCGACGGTGCAGTGCCGGCGGCTGCGTTCATGCCCCCGGGACCGGTCGTGGATGCTGCCCTCACCGCCTTCGCTCGCGGCGACGCCGTGTGTGTGCCCGGCGCCGCGAACCGGCTGATGGCCGTGGGCGCCAAGCTCGCGCCCGCGGCGGTGGGCCGACGGGTGTCTGCGTTCGTCCACCGGCGGTACGTGCGCCGATGAGCGAGCCAACCGACGGACAGCAGCGGCCGCAGGACGAGGGACCGGTCGACCCGCCGCACGATCCCGCGGACGCTCCGGCGGTCGAGGACGCCGGTCTCGACGACGGGGTGGCGCTGCGCACGTTGCTCGTCGGTGGGCTGCCGCTGCTGGTCGCGGCGGTCGGGGAGTCCGGTCGTGGGCCGCGGCTGCATGCCGCCCTCGCCGAGGCCGGGTTGGCGCAGCTGCCGGCGTTCCTCGGCCACGACCTCGCCAAGGGGGCCCGGGTCGGCTTCCAGCTCGACGCTTCGGAGCTGCAGCTCAAGAACGAGCAGGACGACACCCTGTTGCGCGCACCCCGCGCCGGTCTGGACGAGGGCTGGCTGGCGGGTGCCGGCCGGCTGAAGGGGACCATGACGGTGGTGGTCCGCGGGCCCGCCCCCGACCTCGAGCTGCCACCCGCGCAGCTGGTCACCACGGTCGACACGCGTGCGCGCGCGGGTGAGGTGATCGGCGCGATCGTCGGTGTGGTCGAGGAGCGACCCAGCCTGCCCTTGATCTTCTGAGCGGCCGCCCCGCTCGGGTCGGTGCCCAGTCGACGACGACCACGACCACGACCGCAACCACGACCACGACCGGTCCGTGCACCGACGTCCTGGCCGCCCGTCGTGTCCTCGGCCCAGATTGCGAGAAACCCGCCCATCAGCGAGGAATTCGCGCCGGCAGCCGTTGACCGGGCGGCGGACGCGGCCCGGATTGCGAGAAACCCGCCCATCAGCGAGGAACTCACGCCGGCCGCGCCGGCGGTCAGTGCTCGTCGCTGTCGATGGCCACGGGTGCGTCGCTGGAGGTCGCCGGGGCACGCGAGCGCCAGGTGGCCAGTGCCACGCCGAGCAGCACCAGCGGCGCGCCCACGGCGAACAGCGGGGTCGGCAGCTCGCCGAGCAGCAGCCAGGCGAGGACCCCGGCACCGACGGGCTCGCTCAGGACCACGATCGAGACCAGCGTCGCGGGGATGGTCGAGAGCAGCGCGTTGAAGACGGTGTGGCCGAGCAGCTGGGGGCCGACCACGATGCCGACGATCGCCAGCCAGGTCGTCGGGTCGTAGCCGAACAGCGGTGTGCCGGTCAGCAGGCACACCGGCAGCAGCGCCGCTGCCGCCCACCCGTAGACGGTCGCCGAGTAGGTGGTGGTCGGCGTGTCCCGGCGGGCAACGCGGCCGATCAGCAGATAGACGGTGATCGCCAGCGCGCTGCCGAACGCCATCCCGTCGCCGATCAGGGCGCGCATGCCCAACTCGATCGCGCTGGCGTCGCCCACGCCGACCACGATCGCGCCGGCCATCGTCAGCGCCATGCCAATCCACATCCTGCGCGGCGTCGCCTCCTTGAGGAACCACCAGCCACCGAGCGCCACGAACAGCGGCGACATCGTCGCCAGCGTGACCGCCGACGCGACGGTGGTCAGCGCCAGCGCACCCTGGAAGAGGAAGAAGTGCATGCCGAGCGCCAGTCCGGACGCCGCCAGCCGGCGCTGGCGTCGGGCATCGCGCGGCACCGTGCTGCGACGGGCGCTGCGCACGCCGAACGGTGCCAGCGCCAGTGCGCCGAGGGCGGTGCGCCAGA
>SKSM01000018.1 GCA_007122985.1 Nitriliruptoraceae bacterium
GGCGGCGGTCAGGCGCGCCACCTCGGCGGCGACCGCCGCCGGTTCGTCGTCGGCGACGAGGTGCCGCGGCTGCTCGCCGGTGCTGCGCACCGCCTCGGGACCGTCGGCCGGGTCCTGACCGGCCGCGGCGAGCACCTTGCCGGCGACCGCGACCACCTCCGTCGGCGTGCGGTAGTTGACCGTGAGCTCGTGGACCTCGACCGAGCGGCGGCCGATCAACCGGGCGATCTCCTCCCAGGTGTGCGGCTGCGACACCCGGCTGCGCTGCGCGAGGTCGCCGACGACCGTCCAGGAGGCGTAGGGCGCCCGGCGCGCGATCGCCCGCCACTGCAGCGGCGTGACGTCCTGGGCCTCGTCGACCACCACGTGGGCGAAGTCGCGGTAGCCCGCCGCCTCCACGTCGGCCGGCCGGACCTCGGTGTGCAGCTCCTCCGAGGCCAACCGCAGACCGACGTCGTCGTCGGCTCGCTCGCGCCGGCGCAGCGCGTCCGGGGACGGCCCCACCAGCGCAGCGACCTCGTCCAGCAGCGCGACGTCGTCGACCGTCCACCGGTCGGCGGCCAGCCACGCCGTGTACAGCCGGTCCAGGTCCGACGCCGTCAGCAGCGCCTCGCCGAGCGCGCGGACGTCGATGTCGCCGCAGGCCGCCGCGGCGACCACCTCGACCGGATCGAGCTGCGGCCAGTAGCAGCGTCGCAGCATCGTCACCTGCGGGGAGGCTTCGAGCGCGGTGTCGAAACCGCTGCCCTCGCGCTCCTCCGGCACCCGGTTGCCGCCCGCGCGGTGGGCCTGCGCCCACGCCTGCCAGAGCTCGTCGCGCAGACCCTGGTCGGCGGCGTCGGCGCGCTCGTGGTAGGTCGTCGGACCGTCCGAGACACGCACGCTGCCCAGCTGCCGCTCGCGCAGCCGGGCCAGCCGCTCATCGCCGACCACCACGGTCGTGCCGTCGAAGGCCACGCGGGTCTCCGGCGGGATCGGCGGCAGCGCGGCCGCCAGCAGCCGTTCGGCGAGCTGCACCAGCGCGAGATCGCCCTTGATCCGCGCGATGTCCGGCTCGTCCCAGCCCTCGATGACCGTGCCGCGAGGTGCCAACCCCGACAGGGGGCGCTGGACCGCCCGGTCCTCGCCGAGCGCCGGCAGCACCCGCGCGGTGTACTCGGTGAACGCCGGGGACGGGCCGACCACCAGCACCCCGCGGCCCTCGAAGCGTTCGCGGTCGCGGTAGAGCAGCGAGGCCACCCGGTGCAGCGCCACCACCGTCTTGCCGGTGCCCGGTCCCCCGGTGACCACCAGCGTGCCCGTGGCCGGTGCACGGATGATGCGGTCCTGATCGCGTTGGATGGTCGCGACGATGTCGTGCATGTGCCCGTCGCGCTCACGCGCGAGCGAGGCCAGCAGCGCGCCCTGGCCGGTGACCGAGGTCAACCCGAGCTCGGCCGCCGCGTCGGCGTCGAGAAGTTCGTCGTCGAGGTCGCGAACCTCACGTCCGCGGGTGACCAGCGTGCGACGCCGGGCGACGCCCATCGGCTGCGCCGCGGTCGCCTGGTAGAACGCCGAGGCCGCCGGGGTACGCCAGTCGACCAGCACCACCTCGCCGTCCTGGTCGACCACCGAGACCCGTCCGACGTGCAGTACCTCGCCGTCATCGAGGTCCAGCCGGCCGAACACCAGCGACTCCACGTCACCGAAGGTGAACCGGGCCGCGCGCGACGCGTGGTGGTGGGCCGTGACATCGCGCTCGAACCGCGCCTGGAAGGTCGGTCCCCCGGTGTCGGCCGAGGCGCTGGCCACCCGCTCGGTCGCCCGCCGCCGCAGCTGCTCGACCCGGTCGTGGACCCGCTCGAGGTGCGCCTGCTCGACCGCCAGAGCGTGCCGCTTCGCCCCAGGGGGCGGCGCGGTGGGGTCGGTGGGCTCGGGCGGTGGTGTCACAGGCTCCGCAGCAGGTCCGCGGTCTCGACCGCGGCCAGCGCCGCGTCCGCGCCGTTGTTGCCGAGCTTGCCGCCGGCACGCGCAACGGCCTGGTCGAAGGTCTCGGTGGTCAGCACCCCGAGGCCGACCGGCACCCCGTGGGTCCGCGCCACCGCGGCGATGCCCCGGGCGGCCTCACCGGCGACGTAGTCGAAGTGCGGCGTCTCGCCCCGCACGACGCAGCCGACGGCCACGATCGCGTCGACCTCGCCCTTCGCGGCGATGCGCTCGAGCACCACCGGCAGTTCGAACGCGCCGGGGGCCCACACCACCGTGATGTCGCCCGGGTCGGCGCCGTGGCGCACCAGGGTGTCGGTGGCGCCGGCGACCAGCCGCTCGACGATGATCTCGTTGAACCGGGCGGCGACGACCGCGACCTTCAGGCCGGTGGCGTCGAGCTTGCCGGTGCGCTGTTCGATGGCGTCCACCTCAGCTGCCCTCCTGCGGGTCACGGCTGCCCGCCGCCTGTGCGGCGACGGGGTCGTCCTCGTCGCGGCGCCGGCGGGTCCGGCGCGGCGGCAGGTCGTCGTCCGGCGGGGGCGGGGCCATGCCGACCCCGTGGACCGGCTTCTCGACCGCGCGCGGCGCCCGGACCTGCTGGGCGGCGATGTCGCCGACCCCGGTGGAGATCGGCAGGTCCTCGCCACCGAGCTGGTGGCCCATGCGCTGGGCCTTGGTCGTCAGGTAGAAGGCGTTGGCCGGGTTCGGACGCACCTCGACCGGGACACGTTCGACGATCGACAGGCCGAAGCCGCCGAGCGCCGCACGCTTCTCCGGGTTGTTGGTCAGCAGGCGCAGGGTGGACAGGTCGAGGTCGGCCAGGATCATCGCGCCGATGCCGTAGTCGCGGGCGTCGGCGGGCAGGCCGAGCTCGAGGTTGGCCTCGATGGTGTCGGAACCGTTGTCCTGCAGTTCGTAGGCCTGCAGCTTGTGCAGCAGCCCGATGCCACGACCCTCGTGGCCGCGCAGGTAGACGATGACGCCCTCCCCGGCCGCCGCGATCTGCGCCATCGCCAGGTCGAGCTGCGGTCCGCAGTCACAGCGCAGACTGCGAAAGACGTCACCGGTCAGGCACTCGGAGTGCATGCGCACGAGCACGTCCGGCTTGCCCTCCGGCTCACCGAGCACCATGGCCACCGACTCGGTCGCGTCGACCCCGGAGCGGAAGCCGAGCACCCGCCAGTCCCCGTACGGCGTGGGCAGCTTCGCCTCCGCGATGCGCTCGACCAGCGTCTCGCGCTCACGCCGGTAGGCCACCAGATCGGCGATGGTGACCATCAGCAGGCCGTGGTCGGAGCAGAAGGTCTCCAGGTCGTCGACCCGCGCCATCGAGCCGTCGGCGTTGACGACCTCGCAGATCACCGCCGCCGGCCGCCGGCCCGCCAGCCGGGCGAGGTCGACCGACGCCTCGGTGTGGCCGAGCCGCCGCAGCACGCCGCCCGGGTAGTAGCGCAGCGGGAAGACGTGGCCCGGCCGGGTGACGTCGTCGGACGTCGAGGTGGGGTCGGCCAGCACCCGGCAGGTGCGCGCACGGTCCCCCGCGGAGATCCCGGTGGAGGTGCCCTCGGACGCGTCGACCGACACCGTGTAGGCGGTGCCCTTGGGGTCCTGGTTGCGTGCCACCATCGGGGGGAGCTCGAGCCGGTCGAGGTCGTCGCCGAGCATCGGGACGCAGACCACGCCCGAGCCGTGGTTGACCAGGAACGCGAGCTTGTCGTCGCTCGCCGCGTCGGCGGCCATGACCAGGTCGCCCTCGTTCTCGCGGTCCTCGTCGTCGACCACGACGACCATGCCGCCGTCACGGATGACCGCGATGGCGTCCTCGATCGAGGCGAAGCTACTCACGCGGGCTCCTGCTGGGCTCGGGGCGGTCGGCGGCGCCGGCTGCGTACGGGGTCGCGGCGCCACCGGCGAGCAGCCGCTCAACGTACTTGGCGATGACGTCGACTTCGAGGTTGACCCGGTCGCCGACGGATCGGTCCGAGAGGTTGGTGACCTCCAGGGTGTGGGGGATCAACCCGAGCCGGAACCGGCCGGTGGCGTCCACCTCCACGATGGTCAGACTGACCCCGGCGACCGTGATCGAGCCCTTGGGCACCAGGTAGTGCACCAGCGACGACGGCGCCCGGACGTCGAGCCACACGGTCCCGGGCTGCTCTTCCCGGCCGACCACCTCGCCGACCGCGTCCACGTGGCCCTGCACCAGGTGGCCGCCGAACCGGTCGGTGGCGGCCATGGCCCGCTCGAGGTTGAGCCGGTCGCCGACGTCGAGGTCGCCGAGCGCCGTGGCACGCAGCGTCTCGGCCATCAGGTCGGCGGTGAACCCGTCGCCGGGCAGGGTCGTGACCGTCAGGCAGCAGCCGTCGATCGCGATCGAGTCGCCGATGCGCGCCCCGTCGGTCACGGTGTCGGCGCGTACGTGCAGCCGGGCGCGTTCGCCGTCGAGCTCCAGTGCCCGGACGGTGCCGAGCTCCTCGACGATGCCGGTGAACATCAGCGCTGCTCCTCTGGCGACCCCTGCGGGGACGGTGCGGCATCCGGTGACGGGGACGGTGACGGGTGCGGGGACTAGCGCGGCGACGGGTGCGGGGACGAGTGCGGCGACGGGTGCGGGGACGGGGCGGTGGTCGGGACC
>SKSM01000345.1 GCA_007122985.1 Nitriliruptoraceae bacterium
GCGGTGGCGATCACGAGGTCGTCGACGTCGCAGCCGACCGGCTGGTCGGCGCGGCGGAGGTGATGGTCGCCGTCGAGGACGCGCCGGACGATGCCGTGCCGCGGTACCTGCTGGCGCGCCCGGCCGAGGATGCGGGCGACGACGTGGGCGAGGAGCTCGCGAGGGTCCTGCCCGACGACGTGGCGGTCCGGCTGCGCAGCCGCGGCGAGACGCCGGTGCTGCGGCACGCCGACGCGGTGACCGCCCCGGCACGCCTGAAGTCGGCGTTCGGCGAGTTCGCTCTGCGCGAAGCCGACGGACGGGCCATCGACCAGGAGCCCGGTTGGGTCGACGAGCACGTGACCGCCGCCGAGGTGCCGCTGCTCGGGACGGTCACCTGCCACCGCGATGCGATTGCGCCGCTGCGCGCGGCCATGGAGGAGCTCGAACGGCGAGGCGAGGCCGACCTGGTCGACCCGTCGCTCTACGGCGGCTGCTGGGCGCCGCGGTTCCAGGACGTCACCGGTCCGCTGTCCACCCACGCCTGGGGTGTGGCCATCGACCTCGACCCGGCCGGCCTGCCCCAGGACAGCGACGCCGAGCCACCCGCCGTGCTGGTCGAGGTCATGGCCGAGCACGGCTTCACCAACGGAGCGGGCTGGCTGCTGCCCGATCCGATGCACTTCGAGCTGGTGCCCGACCGCGATCCGTCGTGAGCGTTCGACCGCACGGACGGGCACGGCAACCCGGCACTGCCATCCGGCACTGCCATCCGGCACTGCGACCCCGCAGGCGACCGGCTCGCCGCGAGCCGGCCAGCCACGGCGGTCGCGGGGTTACCCTTCGAGCCGACCCTCACAGCCGCCTGCGACGAAACGACGCGCATGTCCCGCCGCTACTACATCCGGACCTTCGGGTGCCAGATGAACGAGCACGACTCCGGTCGGGCCGCCGGGCTGCTGGAGACGCTCGGCTACCGCCCCGCGCCCAGCGAGGACGCGGCCGACCTGGTGCTGCTCAACACCTGCGCGGTGCGCGAGAACGCCGACAACCGGCTCTACGGCACGCTCGGCCACCTCAAGTCGCTCAAGGACGCCAGACACGCCGCCGGCGAGGACCTCACGATCGTGGTCGGCGGCTGCCTGGCCCAGAAGGACGGGGACACCGTCGCCGACCGGGCGCCGTGGGTGGACGTGGTCTACGGCACCCACAACCTGGTGCAGCTGCCGCAGCTGCTCGCGCAGGCGGACTCGGCCGAGGTGCCGGTCGTCGAGCTCGTCGAGCAACTCGAGACCTTTCCCTCCGCCCTGCCCGCCAAGCGTGAGGTCCGCCATCACGCGTGGGTGTCGGTGTCGGTGGGGTGCAACAACGCCTGCACGTTCTGCATCGTGCCGAGCCTGCGTGGGCCGGAGCGCTCACGGCCGGTCGACGACATCGTCGACGAGGTCGAGCAGCTCGTCGCCGACGACGTCGTGGAGGTCACCCTGCTCGGGCAGAACGTCAACTCCTACGGGCGGGACCTCGCCGGGGCCAGCCGATTCGCCGAGCTGCTGCGCGCGCTCGGCGCCGTCGACGGGCTCGAGCGCGTGCGTTTCACCTCACCGCATCCGCGGGACTTCACCGAGGAGGTCCTGCAGGCGATGGCCGACACCGGCAACGTCATGCCGCACCTGCACCTGCCGTTGCAGTCCGGCTCCGACCAGATCCTGCGGGCCATGCGGCGCTCCTACCGTCGACGCCGCTTCCTGACACTCGTCGAGCGCACCCGCGAACTGCTGCCGGACGCGGCACTGACCACCGACATCATCGTCGGCTTCCCGGGGGAGACCGACGCCGACTTCGAGGCGACGCTCGAGGTGGTCGAACAGGTCCGCTTCGACCAGGCCTTCACCTTCCAGTACTCGCCGCGTCCGGGGACTCCCGCTGCGGCGATGACCGACCAGCTCGTCGACCAGGACGTCGTCGGCGAGCGCTACCGCCGGTTGGAGGCGATGACCCGTCAGCACTCCCGGGAGGCGCACCAACGGCTGGTCGCAACGGTTCAGGAGCTGCTGATCGATTCCCCCTCGAAGACCGATGCGTCGCGCTGGTCGGGTCGAACGCGGGGCAACCATCTGGTGCACCTGCCGGCGCCGACGCCGTCGGACGGCGGCCAGCCCGCGTTCGCCCCGGGTGACCTGGTGGACGCCGAGGTGGTGGAGGCGGCCACCAACTACGCGATCGCCGGGGAGGCGCGCAGCGTGCGGCACACCCCCGCGGGACGACGGACCGCGGCCGCCATCGCCCGCGGTGAGGGGTGGCGTCCCGACACGGTCGTGCCGCCGTCGGGGCCGCAGCTGCCGGTCGTGGGCGCGCCGACGTGACCGTCCTGGCCGTCGTCGGGCCGACGGCCTCGGGCAAGTCGGCCGCGGCGGTGGAGATCGCCCGCGCCCGCGTCGCCGCCGGGCGCCCCACCGAGGTGGTGGCCGTCGACGCCTTCACCGTTTACCGCGGCATGGACATCGCCACCGCCAAGCCGACGACGGCGGTCAGGGCCGAGCTGCCCCACCACCTCGTCGACGTGCTGGCGCCACACGAGCAGCTGACGGCGGCCGGATTCCGGCGGCTCGCCCGACAGACCATCGACGGGGTCCGCGCCCGGGGTGCGACCCCGCTGCTGGTCGGAGGGTCGGGGCTGTACTTCCGGGCCGTGGTCGATCCGCTCGCGTTTCCGCCGACCGACCCGGCCGTCCGGGCGGCGATCGAGCGACGCTGGGCGGACGATCCGACCGGCGCGCACGCCCACCTCGCCGCACGTGACCCGGACGCAGCCGCCCGCATCGAGCCAGGCAACCTGCGCCGGACGGTGCGTGCGCTGGAGGTGATCGAGCTCACGGGGACGAGCTTCTCCGGATTCGACGACGGGTTCGAGCGCTACGAGTCGATCTACCTCGACCTCGAGGTCGGCTACCTCGAACCGGACCCGGCGACGCTGCGTGACCGGATCGACCGACGGGCGGCCGCCATGGTCGAGCAGGGCCTGCTCGACGAAGCGAGACGGCTGCGCGGCACCGGAGCGCTGTCGCGTACCGCGGCTCAGGCCATCGGCTATGCGGAGGCGTTCATGGTGCTCGACGGTCGGCTCGCCGAGGAGCAGCTCGCGCCCGCCATCGCGCGCCGCACGTGGCGCTACGCGAAGCGGCAGCGCTCGTGGTTCCGGGCCGACCCCCGGTGCACCGCGGAGGAGGCCGGTGAGCTGATCGCCCGCTTCACCGCGGCATGACGTCGGTGGCAGGTAGAGACCCATCGGCGTGGAGTGACACACCGGCGGGCAGTGACACACCGGTGGGTAGCGGCGCACCGGCGGGTAGCGGCACACCGGCGGGCAGCGACCGCGGCTGAAGACACATCGGCAGGTGTCGGCTGCCGGCTCGAGGGGATGAAGGCAACAGCCCCTGTGGACTTCTCCGACGGCGTCATGAACCGCTTCGGGCAGTCGCCCAGCGGTCAAATTATATTCTATTGTGTTATTTCGTCTTCGATCGTGTCAGGTTGGGGGTCGCAGGCGCGGTCGCCGGCCGTCCCAGACGACGTGCCAGTCGTAGAGGTCGAAGCTTCGGTGGTGATGTCGGCAACCGAGTCCGGCAGTGTCGAGGGTGAGTCGGCCGTCAAGGTGGTAGGGCTGCTCGAGGTGCATCACGTCGCACCATCCGGCCGGTGCGTCACAGCCCTCTGCGATGCAGCCGGCGTCGCGGGCCTGCAGGGCCCGCCACAGCCCGGCGGGCACCTCGCGCACCTGCGCGCCGGCCTCCAGCGCCACCCCGTCCGGGTCGACCAGCAGCCGTGACACCCCGGCGTCTGCCAGCAGCCGGCGGATCTCAGCAAACGGCAGTGGACCTGCCCAGGTGGTCTCGACCACCTGCGCTGCCGTCTGGCCGCCCTGTTCGACGACTGCGGCATCGGCGAGGATCGCGGCGTAGTCGATCGTGACGCTGACGTGCGGACGCACCCCGTGGACGGTGGGGGCCTGCCCGGCGCGCAGCGCCGCACGCGCCAGCTCGACCATCGCATCGGCGGTGCGCTGCGCGGCGGTGCGGTCCACCCCGGCGGCATCGGGCGAGCGAAACGCATCGATGGCGGTGGCCAGCACCTCGGCATCGAGCCCGGACCACTGGCCGGTGAGCGCGAGCATCCCGTCCTCGGTGGTCGTGATCGCCGCGCGGCGGCGCTGCTGGCGGCGGGTCTCGGCTTCGACCGCCGCGACACCATCGAGCTCGGCCAGCAGCCGCCGGCAGGTCTGCCCGAAGGTGTGGGCGTCCTGCTGCGCGGCGGCGGCGAGAAGCTGCCGGCTGGCCTGCTCACGCTGCTGGCCGCTGAGGTAGCCAAGGGTGTCTGCCAGTAGCTTGGCGTGCCGCGGCGGCAGCGCCCCGGTGTCGAACGCCGACTGCGCCTGCGGGTCGCTACCGAGCTGCCCACCAACCTCGAGAGTGCGCTTGGCATCGGAAGCGGTCCACTGATGCTGGTCAGCTAGCTCGCGCTCGAGCTGCTTGCGGGCGCGCTGAGCGGCACGCTGATCGTCCTGGCCCCGCTGCCGGGCGCGGTCGCGCGCACGGGCGGCGCGCCGCTCAGCAAGCGCTGCGGCC
>SKSM01000107.1 GCA_007122985.1 Nitriliruptoraceae bacterium
CAAGGGGGCGGACGTCACCGATCGATTCGGGGAGGACAAAACGCTCCGTCGCGAGGTGCAGATCATCCAACAGGATCCGTACCAGTCCATCAACCCGCGATTTACGGTGTTCAACTGGGTGAAGGAGCCGCTCGACGTCCACGGGATCGGCACGGAGTCAGAGCGCGAGCAGCGCGTCCTCGAAACCCTCGAGCTCTCCGGGCTGAAACCGGCCGAGGCGTTCGCGAGCGAATTTCCGTCGGAGTTGAGCGGTGGCGAGCGACAGCGGGTCGGAATTGCGCGGGCGATCGTCCTCAACCCGTCGTTCGTCGTCGCCGACGAACCGACGAGTATGCTCGACGTGAGCGTTCGCGCGGGGATCCTCGATCTGCTCAACAGTCTGCAAGAGGAGATGGATCTCGCGGTGCTGTACATCAGTCACGACCTCTCGCTCCTGAAGCACACGTGCGACCGGATCGCGATCATGTATCTCGGGAAAATCGTCGAGCAGGGACCGGCGAAGCAGGTGATCAACGATCCAAAGCATCCGTACACCCAGGCCCTCGTCTCCTCGACGCCGATCGTCGACCCGAGCATGGAGCGCGAACCGATCGAGATCGAGGGGGAGGTACCCGACCCGGTCGATCTCGAACCGGAGTGCCGGTTCGCTCCCCGCTGTCCGGCGGTGATGGATGATTGTCGCCGGGAGGAGCCACGGATGTACGACGTCGGGGAGCAACACCGGGCTCGATGCATCCTCTACGACGAGTCACTGATGGCAGCGACGACGACCGACGTCCCAGCGGAGCTGGAGACGGCGGGGATGGTAACCGACGATGCGATGGCCGACGACCCGATGGCTGACGACGCAATGACCGACTGAACGAGTCACATGGACGAACGGACCGGACCGAACCCGCTCATCGCCGAGCGTTCCAGTACCGAGCCCGACGATCCGGACTGTCAGGTAGCGGGCTGTGAGCGATCGGGCACCGTTCCCCGCAAGATGCGCCGTCCGAACACCGAGGAGCCGGTGACTCGCCACTACGTGTGTCGATACCACCACCGACTGTTCCTCGCGATTCGAGTCGGGATCGTTGCGGTACTCCTCCTCGTCCTGGTTCTCGTCTACTTCCAGCTGTGACTCGAACCGCGCATCGACGGAGACGAGTTCTCGCAGTTCACGGGCTCGCTGTGCACCCTGGCCGCAACACTCGCTGTGCACCCTGGTTTCTGCACTCGCCGTCCCGAATCCTCCATTGGGGATGACTCCGACCCAAGTCAGTGGCGTTCAACAGGTGCCCAGCTCGAACGGGACCGGATTCCAGTCGTAGCCGGGAGTACTATTTGACGTGGTGGAGGTTGGGGAGGTGAAAAAACAGCAAATTTATGTGAATAATTAGCAATAGTGTATCGTATGGACCTGGGCATCGAGGGAAGGGTAGCGATCGTGACGGGCGGCAGCAAAGGAATCGGGCGTGCGGTCGCGGAGACGCTCGCCGACGAGGGCTGTCGCGTGTCGATCTGTGCTCGCAACGAGGGCCCACTCGACGAGACAGCTGCGACGATCGAGGGGGAGGTCCTTCCCGTAGCTGGCGATCTCACCAGCCAAGCGGATGTCGACCGCGTCGTCGAACGAACGGTAGCTGAGTTCGGGCCGGTGGATATCCTCGTCAACAACGTCGGGATTCTCGGCAGCGAGAAACCGTTTCACGAGATTCCCGACGACGAATGGAACGCGGTGTTCGACGTCAATCTCATGGCGACCGTCAGGGCTACCAGAGCGGTGCTTCCCCACATGCGAGAACGAGGGTGGGGGCGGATTATCAACGTCGCGTCGGAGGCCGGTACCCAGCCGGACGCGTTCAAAACGCACTACGACGCCTCCAAGGCGGCGTTGATCAACCTGACGAAGAACCTCTCGAAAGCGTACGGCGAAGACGGCATTCTGGTGAACGCCGTTTCACCGTCGACGACGAAGACACCACTCGTGGAGAACCTCTTCGAGGAACGAGCAGCGGCGCTCGGTACCAGCGTCGAGGAGGTCGAACACCGGTTCTTGACGGAGGACCGCCCCGGGATCGTCGTGGGACGACTCGGGGAGCCAGCCGACACCGCGAACGTCGTCGCCTTTCTCGCCTCGGAGAAGGCGGCCTTCATAACTGGCGCAAACTACCGCGTCGACGGCGGATCGATCTCGACGATGGACGCCTAGGTCGTCGAATTATACCTTCGTGCCCCGTCGAATTATACCCCCGTGATCCGTCGGATTATACCCTCGTGACCCGTCGAATTATACCTTCGTGACGAAGCGAGTCCCGTCGAAAACACCGATACCTATAATAGATTTTCGCTAGCATATACCACACATGGGAATCGAAACCGTCGCCGTTACCGGCGGTAACGGCAAGATCGGCGAGGCGATCCTCGCCCACCTCTCGGACCTCGGTTACCGTACGGTGAACGTCGCACGCGGGAAACGGCGCGAGGAGGTCGCCGACGAGTACCGGACCACCGACCTCCTCGACGCGGGTGAGGTGTACGGGTCGCTCGCGCGGAGCGAGGCGGACGCCGTCATCCACATGGGGACGATCCCGTGGCCGACTGAACACCCCGGCTTCGTCACCTACCGGAGTAACGTCCTGTCGTCGTACCACGTCCTCGAAGCGGCGACGGAGCTCGGCCTGGCGTCGGTCGTCCTCGCCTCGAGCATCAACGTCCTCGGCTGTGCCTACCAGGACGAACCCGTCGAGGTGTTCTACCTTCCGATGGACGAGGAGCATCCCGTTACCCCACGGGACCCGTACGCGATCGGGAAGCACGCGATCGAGATCACCGCCGACGGCTTCGGTCGACTGGCGGACGCGCCGTCGATCTCGTCGCTCAGATACCCCTGGGTGGCGACCGAGGAGGAGATTCGGGAGACGTTCGTCGAGCAGGATCGAAGCCTCGAGGGCCTGCGCGAGGCCTGGCACCACACGACCCGGGACGTCATGTTCTCGTATCTGCACATGGACGATGGGGCCGAGATTGCCCGTCTCGCGATGGAGGCGGAGTTCGACGACCACGAGCGATTCTGGGCCGTCGCCGCGGACACCACTGCGGAGGAGCCGAGCGAACGAATCGTCGCCGAGTTCTACCCCGACGTGGAGGTGCGTGATTCGATTCCGGGCACCGAGACCCTCATCTCGATCGACAAGGCGCGAGAGGTGTTGGGATGGGAACCGGAACATACCTGGCGGGATCTTTAGTGCGCAGTCAACGGTGAACTAAAACACGTATTCGGTGAGATCGTAGAATATACTGTCGGCTGTAAGTCGTGCAAGATTCTCGCCCACACGGGGTGGCGAGAATCTTTACATAGTTACAGCCGACAGTATACCCACCCATGGGGGACACGAAGAGTCCCATCGATTTCACCGAACACGAGCGGGATACCCTCAAACAAGAGTGGGATCCACTCTTAGCGATCACGTCGCATGGACGACACAGTGCCCAGTAAATCACGCGGGCACGGATCGTGTTGCAAGCCGATCTCATCCGACGTGCCTGTTCTGAACTGCCTGCGGGGCGCGTAGCGTCCAGCGTGCGCGTCCCTGCTGAGAACCCTCGAAGCGCTTTGAGGAAACCGACGTCGAGTCGGTTTCCCGCGAAACTATCCGCCAACCCCTCAACAAACGAACTGCAGCCGCACCGATCCACGCAATGGGTACTTTCACTCGAATACGACGCCGAGTTCGTCTATCACATGGAACGGGTGTCCGATCTCCATCACGAACCATCCGATCCAGCCCGGCCGGTCGTCTGTTTCGACGAATCGTACACGCTGCTCCGTGACCACACCGTCGACCCGCTCCCGGCCGAACAGGGAGTGGGCGAGCAGGTCAATCATCACTCCTCTCTGAAGTAGGGAATGATGGTTTCTTCGAAATGGTTCATTGTTTCCTCGAAGTCACCGATGGGAACGAGAATCAGGTTGTCGACACCAGCCTCGGCGAACGTTTCGATCCGATCGATCGCTCGATCGGGATCACCGGCGATAATCGCACTGTCGACAGCCTCATCGGGTAACAGTTCGGCAGCGTCGATCAGTTGCTGCGTTTGCTCCTTGGTGAAGCGCATATCACGAATGAGCGGCGCCTGTTCAGCGATTTCCTCGTATCCCATCCGTTCGAGGAGGGGAGGTCTGAGCGCGAGTGTCGCCCGGTTGTTTTCAATTCCCTGTGTGAGCGCCTCGTCGCGGTCGGCACCGACATTCGTCGGAACCATCAGCGCCCGATCGATCGTGTCGGGGTCACGACCGCGCTCTTCGGCGACAGTGAGAACGCGCTGGAGGTCCGCTTCGTAGTGTTCGGGGGTCATCACCCACGGGATCCAGCCATCGGCGAACGCGCCCGTGAAGCCACGCATGTGATAGCCGTAGCCGCCCACCCAAATCGGCGGACGCGGCTGCTGGATCGGTTTCAACCCTAAGTCTGCTTGCTCGAGTTGAAAGAATTCCCCGTCGAAGGTGAGCGGGTCATCGGGCGTCGAACGCCAGAGGCCGTCGACGATCTTGACCGTCTCGACGAACCGGGTGAACGGGTCTGACCAGTCGATGTCGTCAATCACCGAGAAATTG
>SKSM01000277.1 GCA_007122985.1 Nitriliruptoraceae bacterium
CGCACCGCCGCCGGGAGCGCGCACCGCCGCCGCGAGCGCGCACCGCCGCCGCGAGCGCGCATCGCCACCTCGGACGAGCACCGCCACCTCGGGCGAGCACCACGCGGCGCTAGCCGTCCTGGGCGTGGATGCGGGTCTCGACCAGATGGAAGCGGCAGGTCACGAACGCCTCGTCGACGAGCGAGGCGTTGGCGGCCGGGTTCGCGCCCGTGGCGTGGAAGTCGCTGAACGCCGTGGTCTGGTTGACATACACCCCCTGGGTGAGGTCGAACGACACCGACACCCCGGCGTCGAGCGCCACCTCGGTGGCCTGTGCCCGGACCTTGTCCTCACGGGTGTGCACCCCGAAGGTGATCGCGCCCCGACGCGCGACCAGGTCGCGGACGTGCTCGAGCGCGGCATCGGTGCTCTCCGCCGCGACGAGCACGGCGATCGGACCGAAGCGCTCGGCGTCGTAGGCGTGGGCATCCCCCGCGTCGACCGCCACGAGCAACGGCGTGCGCACCACCGCCTCGGGCGCCTGCGGATGGTCGAGCGCGCGCGAGTCGGCCAGGACCGTCCCGAGCGACCGGGCCTCGTCGATGCGGTCGAGGACCGCCTGATCGCCGATGGCCCCGAGGACCTGCACGCCCTTCTCGGGCGGCTCGAGCAGGTCGTCGAGCGCGGCGGCGATGCGCTCGCCAACCTGCTCGAAGCTCAGGTGGCCCTCGTCGGTGTCGATGCCGTCGCGCGGCACGAACAGCGCCTGCGGCGTGGTGCACATCTGCCCGCTGTACAGCGACAGGCTGAAGGCGAGGTTGGCGAACATCCCGGCGGCGTGGTCGGTGCCGTCGATGACGATCGAGTTGACGCCCGACTTCTCGGTGAACACCCGCGCCTGGCGGGCGTGCTCCTCCAGCCACTCGCCGAACGCGCTCGAGCCGGTGAAGTCGACCACCCGGACCCGCTGGTCGGTGGCGAGCCGTCTGGCCAGCGGCTCGTCCGGCCCCTCCGTCGCCAACATCGCAAGGTGCGGCGAGAAGCCCGCGTCGACCAGCACCTGCTGTGCCACCTCGACGACCAGCGCCAGCGGCATCACCGTGGCCGGATGCGGCTTGACGATCAGCGGGTTGCCGGTCGCCAGGCTCGCCATGATCCCCGGCATCGCGTTCCAGGTCGGAAAGGTGCGGCAGCCGATCGTGACCGCGACCCCCTGCGGGGCGACGTGGAAGGTCTTGTGCATCACCGTCGGATGCTTGCCCGGCTTCTCCCAGCGCACGCTTGTGGCGTGGCGGGTCATCGCCGCGTGGGCGTAGGCGACCGCCTCGAAGCCACGGTCGAGCGCGTGCGGCGCTCCCGCCTGGAAGGCCATGACGCGGGGCTGGCCGCTGGTGTGGTGGACGGCCAGGCCGAGCTCGTGCGCCCGCGCACCGAGCCGGTCGAGGATCTCTACGCACACAGCCGCGCGGACGTCCGGCCCGGCGGCCCGCCACTGCGGCAGCGCGTCGGCCGCGGCGGCCACCAGCGCAGCCGGGTCGACCGTCGGGTAGCTGATGCCCAGCTGCGGCCCGTAGGGCGAGACCTCGCCGACGATCAGCCCGCCGGTGGTCGGCTGGTCGAGGTGCAGGCCGCGCTGCTGCCAGGCGTCGAAGGCGGCCTCGCCCTCGGGGAACGGGTCGTCGCCGTAGGCCGGGTCGGTCGGCCGCTCCGGGTAGCGCGAGTGGAAACCCCGGGCGTAGGCCGCGGCCGCCGCGGCGGTGACATCGGGCAGGTGGCGCTCGACGAGTGCGTCGACATCGATCGGCGTGGTCTCGGCCATGGTGCTCCCTCCGGGCGCGGTCAGGTCGGCGAGGTGCTCCCCCACACCGCCAACGAGCGTAGACCGCCCCTCAGACCGAACGTTCGGTCGCCAGCGCGGTGAGCGGACGGATCCAGCGGCGCGTCAATCGCCGGGCACCCACGGAGGCCGTGGCGCCTCGATCCGCTCCAACGTCGAGGGCACGGACCCGAACCGGTCGGTGCGCTGCTCCCACTCGCGCCACGCCCGGGTGATCTCCTCGCGGTCCCGGGCGACGAAGTTCCACCACATCTGCACCCGCTCACCGAGCGGCTCCCCGCCGAGCAGCAGCAGCCGCGCACCGGACTCGCGCGCCTCGACGGGCAGCTCCTCGACCCCCGCCGGCACCAGCGCGAGCCAACCCGGTGCCACCACCTCCGGGCCAACCTTCACCGTGCCGTCCACGGGCGCGACCGCGTGCTCGAAGCCCGCCCGAAGCGGTAGGACCGTCCGTCCGGCCGACAGGGTCAGGTCGGCACCGAGCAGCGGGGTGTCGACCGACGCGTCCGAGACCGCGCCGTCCAGCGAGCCGACCAGCACGGTCCCGCGTGCCCGCTCGAGCTCCACCTGTGGCAGCTCGGGGACGTGCTCGAAGCGCGACGCGCCGTGCCGGGTGGCCTCCGGCTGGGCCACCCACAGCTGCACGCCGCGGAACGGCGGCTCGGCCGCCAGCTCCGCGTGCGCGATGCCGTGCCCGGCGGTCATGAGGTTGAGCTGACCCGGTCGGATCAGCTGCTCGGTCCCGAGCGAGTCGGAGTGCAACGCCTCACCCTCCAGCAGCCACGTCACGGTCGACAGACCGATGTGCGGGTGCGGACCGATCTCCAGCGGGTCGGGGTGCTCGGCATCCTCCGGTCCGACCAGGTCGACGAAGCACCACGCTCCGACGGTGCGCCGCCCCTTGGTCGGCAGCACCCGCGCCACCGCCTGCCCGCCGAGCGTGGTCGTCCGGCCCTCGCGGGCCTCGACGCGTTCGAGCAGCTCGTCCTCGCACTCGGCGTCGCGCTGCTGGATCGGTCCGCTCACGTGGTGCTCCTCTCCCGTGCACGACGGCCTGACCCTGATCCTGTCACCTTGCACGGCCGCCCGCCAGGGGTCCTGCACCCGCCGCTGCGCCTGCTTCTTCCCGTCCCGGCCGCCCAGTAGCCTGCCCGACGAGTTCGCGGGGCTACACCTGCGTCGCTGTGGTGCCGATGCCTAGGCGCACCAGCCAAGGAGGGGCCGTGAACCGTGCCACGCGTGTGCTGGTCGGCCTGGTCATCGTGGGGGTGCTCGCGGTGGTGATCGGCCGCGTGATCTCGTCGGTGGTCCCGCCGCCAGTCGTCGGCCTGACCGCCGATGGTCGGCTGCACCCCTGCCCGGACGACGACAGCTGCGTGTCGTCGCTCGCCGACGACGAACGCCACGCCATCGAGCCCCTGCCCTGCGCCCCTGGCGACCTCGCCGCGGTCGTCCAGCGCGCCGAGCGTGTCCTCGACCGGGTCACCGTCGAGGAGATCGACGGCCGCTACGCCCACCTGACCGCTCGGTCCTTCACGTTCGGCTTCGTGGACGACCTCGAGCTGCACGGCAGGGGTAGCGCGATCCAGGTGCGCTCGGCCGCCCGCCTCGGCGGCAACGACTTCGGCGTCAACCGCGACCGCGTCCAATCACTGCACGAGGCAGTCGACGGCACGGTCTGCCAGTAGCCGCGACCGGCGGCCACCTCACCGTCGCAGGGGTTGCCGTCCGCCGGCGGAGCAGCGCGGTGGCCGCCGTCGCTTTGACCCCCCGCACCGCCGGCCGTACCCTCCGCGCCCGTGCCGTGCTGCGGCACCTCCCTGGTGGGTGTAGCTCAGTCCGGTTAGAGCGCTCGGTTGTGATCCGAGAGGCCGGGGGTTCAAGTCCCCTCATCCACCCCCGAAGTCGCGGGCGCACGGGGGAAGTCACGTCCGTCCTGCGCTCGCGCACGCGCCGCTAGCTCAATTGGCAGAGCATCCGGCTCTTAACCGGCAGGTTCTAGGTTCGAGTCCTAGGCGGCGCACCCACGAGGACCGGCCCGTCGCGGCCGGTCCTCGGCGTTCCCGGGCGTCGACGGCGCGGCTGGCTCAGCCAGCGGACGCCAGCTCACTGGCGAGGAACATCTCGACCGCCGGGTCGATCAGCCGCGCCCAGCGATCGCCCCCGGGATCGTTGCTGACCTGCTGGCTGGCCAGCCCGCTCAGCAGCGCGGTCCACAGATCGACCGACTCGCGTCGGTCGATGCCGATCGCCGCGAACAGCGCCCGCAGCTGGTCGACGGCCTCCTGAGCGAGGGCGTAGGACTCGACCGACGGCTCGAACCCCGGCACGACGCGCAGGAACAACAGCTGGTGCCGGGCCGAGTCGGCGACGTAGAAGTCGAAGAAGGCATGGGCGCTACGGCGCAGGACCTCGCGCGGGTGGCCGTCGGTCGGTATGCCCCCGAGGTGCTCGAGCAGCTGCTGATAGCCCTGGGCGAACATCGCGTCGTAGATGGCGTCCTTGCTGTCGAAGTAGCCGTAGAGCGACGGCGCGCGCATGTCCACGGCCTGCGCGACCTCACGCAGCGACCACCCGGTCAGGCCCTTGGTGCGCGCCAGCTGCCACGTCGCCGACAGGATCTCCTGCCGGGTGGCCTCGTGGCGACGTGCCCGTCGGTCGGTCATCGCGACTCCTGTGCCCGCTCGGCGCCGGTGACGGGCGCCGGCTGCACGGCATCCTAACATAGTTCGGATAACCGCTTGACGTTCGGCTCTCGGCGACGTAAACCTAACTTTGTTAGGTCATCCGAATGACTGGAGGAGCCATGATGCCGACGACAGCCTCGACCCGGGCACACCGGCAGGTGCGGCCATGAGCGGCGCACCGGACGGCGACGCCACCGCGAGGCAGGCCGCAGCGACGACCGAGAGGGCCACGCCCATGGACCATGCCGCCTGGATGCGAGCGGCCGCAGAGGAGTACCGACGGCTGCTGCACCTGCTCGACGACCTCGACGACCACCAGTGGACGCGACCGACCGACTGCACGGGGTGGGACGTGCGCGCGATGGTGGCCCACCTCGCCGGTGCGGCGCAGTGGGCGGCAAGCGTGCGCGAGTCCGTCCGCCAGAACCGGCACGGTCGGCGCCTGCTGCCCGACGCCGACACGGTCGACGGCATGAACGAGCTCCAGGTCGCCGAGCGCGCCGACCACACGCCCGCGCAGCTGCTCGCCGAGCTGCGCGACGCCGCACCGCGCGCAGTTCGGGCGCGCTCGCGCATGCCGCGGCCAGTCCGCGCGCTGCCGGTGCCTTTCGGGCCACCGCTCGGCACCAAACCGCTCGCCTACCTCTACGACCGCATCCTGACCCGCGACGCCTGGTTGCACCGCATCGACATCTGCCGAGCGGTCGGGCACACCCCAGAGCTCACCGCCGACCAGGACGCACGGATCGTGGCCGATGTCGTGGCCGAATGGGCGACGCTGCACGGCCAGCCCTTCGAGCTCGTGCTGACGGGCCCGGCGGGCGGCGTCTGGCACCGCGGCGAAGGCGGGGAGCGAATCGAAAAGGACGCGGTCGAGTTCTGCCGGATCCTGTCCGGCCGCGCGTCCGGCACGGGGCTGCTGGCCACCCGCGTCGACTTCTGAGCCGATGCCCATGGCCGCCCACGCCGTCGGTGTCGCCGACGCCGGCACATCCAACGATCCGGCCGAACCGGTCGACGGCACCGACGGCGCGCTGGTGCTGTTCAGCGACATCGCCTGCCCGTGGGCGACGGTGATGGTCCTGCGCCTGCGTGCCGCCCGTGCGTCCCTCGGATCCGACACCGCACCCCCCATCGTCCACCTGGCGCATCCGCTGGAGCTGGTGCACCGTCGTGCGCTGGCGCGCCGGGTCATCGATGCGGAGATCCCCCTGTGCGCCGCTGCCACGCCCGACTTCGGCTGGTCGCTGTGGCAGGGCCGCCTGGACGAGTACCCGACCTCCAGCCTGCTGGCGGTCGAGGCGGTGCAGGCGGCCCGCCGCCAGTCCGAGACGGCCGCGGAGGAGCTCGACCTCGCCCTGCGCCGCGCGCTGTTCACCGAGTCGCGGTGCATCACCCTGCGCCACGAGCTGCTTCAGGCGGCAGCGCAGTGTCCGACACTCGACGCCAAGCGGCTGACAGTCGACCTCGACCGCGGTGTGGCGCGCACCGCCGTGACCCGCCAGGCCGCAGCGGCAGCCAGCCGCACCGCCGCCTGCACGGGCTATCTGCTCACCCCCGACGGTGTCGGCCACTGCAACCCGGGGGTCGAGACGGCCTGGCTCGGCCCGGCGCTGCCGCGCGGTGTCCCGGTCGTCCAGCGCGACGATCCGGCGCTCCTCTACCGGCTGGTCGTCGCCGCTGCGCTGTCCACCGGGTGACCGGCCGACCCCCTGCCGCCACGCCGGGTCCACGACGGATGGCCGGCAACCGGTGACGGTCGGCTCTGGCCGTTGCCGTGGCGCGTGCCGTGAACTGGACGTAGGCATTCGTCCCGCCGACAACGTCGAGGTGGCATGGCCCGGCCCCGGTTGCTGGTCGTCGGCATGGACGGCCACCACGCCCCGACGCTGGCCGAGATCTGCCGTGCCCGCGGTGTGACGCTGACGCGGTTGTTCGACGTCGCCGAGGTCCGCCGCACCGCCACCTACGACGTCGATGCGCTGCTCGACCGCGCTGAGCGGGCATATACGGCCGCGGAGAAGGTCGCCGGGATCGCCTGCTACTGGGACATGCCGGGCAGCTACCTGGCCGCCACCCTTGCCGAGCGTCACGGGCTCGCGACGCCAGGGGTCCAGGCCGTCACGACCGTGGAGCACAAGTACTGGAGCCGCTGCGTCCAGCAGGAGGTGGTGCCCGAGGTGACCCCGGCCTTCGCGCTGGTGGACCCCCGCCAGCCGGACGCCGCCGACCACGTCGACCTTGCGTTCCCGTTCTGGCTCAAGCCGGTCAAGTCGGCGTCGGGGCATCTGGCCATCCGGATCGAGGACCGCGAGCAGCTCGAACAGGCCATCCGCAGGCTGCGCCAGGGCACCTCCCAACTCGGGCCGGCGTTCCAGCGCATCGTCGACCGACTGACGCTGCCGACCAGCATCGCCAACGCCCCGGCGAGCGCAGCGATCGCAGAGGAGTTGCTCGTCGGCGACCAGGTCACCCTCGAGGGCTACGCGCTGGACGGCGAGGTCGTCGTCTACGGCTGCTTCGACATCCACCGCGAGGCCAACGGCTGCACCTTCGCGAGCTACACCTACCCGTCGCAGCTCTCCTCGAAGGTGCGTGCACGCATGGAACAGGCTGCCCGGACGCTGATGTCGAAGCTTCGGTGGGACCACGGCGCCTTCAACATCGAGTTCTTCCACGACCCCGCGACCGGGAGCATCCGGCTGCTCGAGGTCAACCCGCGCATCTCCCAGGAGCACGCCCACCTGATGCGCTGGGTCGACGGCGTGTCCAACCTCGAGCTGATGGTGGATCTCGCCCTCGACCGGCAGCCGTCCCTGCACCACCCCCGGCACCGTGACCGATTCCCAGTGGCCGCCAAGTTCTTCCTGCGGGCCTACGAGGACGGCGTGGTGGGCGGGGTCCCCTCGTTCGAGGTGGTGGACGCGATCGAGCGTGACCACGACCCGTGCCGGATCGTGCTCCTGGTCGGCGAGGGTGACCGGCTCGCCCACCTGCGCTGTCAGGAGCCCTACAGCTACGCAGTCGCCTACGTCTACCTCGCCGGCTCCGACCACGCCGACCTCGAGCGACGCTACGAGAGCGTGGTCCACGCCCTCGGTCTGCGGATCCTGCCGGTCGACACGAGCACCGGCGGTCGACCGCGGACGATCGACGCGACCCGACGCGCGACACTCGAGCTGCTGCCCTGATCGCGCGGCCGACCGACCCGAAGCTCACACGTCGACGGTGACCGAGCACCGCCACAGCCCGACGGGGTCCGGCCCGAAGTCGAGCTGCGAGTAGGCCACGCCCTTGGGCGCGACACCGAGTCCGCCCAGGCGACGACGGTCCGTCAGCCACAGGTCCGCGCGCACCCCCTCGGCGCGTGGACGCACCCGCACGCGCACCGGCACGCCCCGGTCGGTGTCGAGCCGGTAGACGATCTCCTCGAGCAGGTCGACGAGCAGCTGCTCGTCGCTGCCGGTCAGCACCACCTCGGCGTGGTCGCACCACCCGACCCCGGACGGATCGGCGAAGGTCTCGACCAGGCCCATGGCCGCCTCCTCCAGGCAGGCCTCACGGGTCGGACCCCACGCCTCGACGATCTGGTCGGCGGTGTGCGCGACCGTGCGGTGTCCCCGGTCGGCTGCGTCCGCGGTCATCCCTTCACCACGCCGATCGGTCGCAGCCGAGCGACCCGCCGAGCGAGACCGGCGCGCTCACAGACCTCCACGACCTCCTCGACGTCCTTGTAGGCCGACGGGGCCTCCTCGGGCAGGTCCCGCAACGAGCGGGCCCGGACCTCGATGCCCGCGGCCGCGAGGTCGTCGCGCAGCCGCCCACCCCCGTGGCCCGTGCGCTTCGCCGCGTGCCGGCTCATCGTCCGGCCCGCCCCGTGCGCGCAGGAGGCGAAGGCGTCGCCAGGGGCGGCCCCGACCAGCACGTAGGAGGAGGTGCCCATCGAGCCGGGCAGCAGCACCGGCTGACCGACGGCACGCAGGTCCTCGGGCAGCTCCTCCGCGCCGGGTGGGAACGCCCGGGTCGCGCCCTTGCGGTGCACACACAACCGGACGTCGTGGCCGTCGACCTCGTGGGTCTCGAGCTTTGCGAGGTTGTGGGACACGTCGTAGACCAGTGGGAGGTCGCCGCGTCCCAGGACACGAGCGAACCCCGCCCGGGCGGCATCGGCGAGCCACTGCCGGTTGGCGCGCGCGAAGTTGGCCGCGGCCGCCAGCGCTCCCAGGTAGCGCCGCCCCTCCTGCGACGTCACCGGCACGCAGGCCAGCTGCTCGTCGGGCACCTCGATGCCGTGACTGTTCATCGCCGCACGCATGCCACGCACGTGGTCCGAGCAGACCTGGTGGCCGAGCCCACGCGAGCCGGTGTGGATCATCACGCACACCTGGTCGCGGTGCAGGCCGAACACCTCGGCCACGGGTGGGTCGAGCACCTCCTCGACCACCTGCACCTCCAGGAAGTGGTTGCCGGACCCGAGCGAGCCGATCTGGCCCCGCCCCCGTTCCCGGGCGCGGGCACCGACTTGATCCGGATCGGCGTCTGCGAGTCGACCGGCGTCCTCACACCGGTCCAGGTCGCGCTGGTCACCGTGCCCTTGCGCGACGGGCACCTGCGCGCCCTCGAGGAGGATCTGCTCGAGCTCCTGCTCGCTGGCGGGGCGGTGGACCCCACCCGGGCCGGCGCCGCTGGGCACCGCTGCGGCCAGCACGTCCATCAGCTGACCCAGCCGACGCCGGACGGCCTCGGCCTCGAACGGGCTCGCCAGCAGCCGCACCCCACAGGAGATGTCGAAGCCGACCCCACCGGGAGAGACCACCCCGCCGGCATCGACCGCCGTCGCCGCCACCCCGCCGATCGGAAAGCCGTAGCCCAGGTGCATGTCCGGCATCGCGTAGCTCGCCGAGACGATGCCAGGCAGCGTCGCCACGTTGGCGACCTGCGCAAGACTGTGGTCGTCTCCCAGCGCCGCCAGCAGCCGCTCGGAGGCGAAGACGACGCCGGGGACCCGCATCGCGCCGAATGGATCCAGCCGCCAGCGCGCCGGCGACTCGGCCACCAGCTGCGACGTCGTCGCCTCGTGCTGCACCGCCATCATGGCACCGCCTCCCGCGAGACCGACCGTGAAACGCGGACGCTGGGCCGACACCGCCGCCGGGCTCGTCGAGGTCCGACGCGGTAGGACCACAGGTAACAGCGACCGCGGCGCGTCGCTAGAGGCGCAGGTACCGGGTCTGGCCCTCGCCGGTGGACACCGCACACACACCCGCCGGTAGGGTCGCGGGCGCACGGCGAGCGCAGCAGCAGGCCGGCCCACCGTCCCGTCTGGAACACCGGTGTCCCGACCCGGGTTGCCCAACGACCCGCCCGAACCCGCGAGAGGCACATGACCCACCACGCAGCCGACGGCGAGGGTGAGCCCGCCAACGAGCCGATGAGCTTCGAGGACTTCCGCAGGTCGTTCTACTACGGCGAGCATGCGGACATGCAGTTCAAGTTCCTCAACAACCTCGACGACGCCGCCGCGGCCGAGGAGCTCGCCCGGATCCTCGCCACGGTCGGCGAGGTGCTCGACACCGGCGACCTCGCCGCGCTGCGCGAGGCGGTCTACACCGCCCAGCTGCGTGGCTACACCCCGGAGGGGCCGGTGGAGCCGACCGTCGACACCGCGCCGTTCGTGCCGCTGGGCAGGCCGCTGGCCGAGGCCCGACTCGCCCTGATCACCGCCGGCGGGGTGTTCGTGCGCGACGACGACCCGATGGGGCCGAACGGCCCGACCCAGGCCGAGACGCTGGGGATGATCAAGGACTTCCTGCGCAGCAGCGCGACCCTCTCGGAGATCCCGGTGGCGACACCGCTCTCCGAGCTGACCGCCCGACACCCCGGCTACGACGCGACGACCGCGCAGCGCGACCCGCAGACGGTCTTCCCGCTCGGACACCTGCGCGAGCTGGCCGACGAGGGCCGGATCGGCCTTGCCGACACCCACTACGCCTTCACCGGGGCAACCTCGCAGCGCCGTCTGGAGAAGGAGACCGCACCGGCGTGGGCCGAGCACATGGCCGCGCAAGAGGTCGACGGCGCCCTGCTGGTGGCCACCTGACCCGTCTGCCACGGGTCGGTCGGACTCGTCGCACGAGCACTGGAGAGCGCAGGCATCCCCACGGTCAGCATCTTCGTCCGCGCCTTCCGCCACCGGGCGGTGCAGCTGCAGGTCCCGCGGGCGCTGGTCACCGCGAACCTGATGGGCCGCACCGTCGGCCCCGTCGGCGACGTGGCCGCGCAGCGACGCACGGTGGAGGCCGCCGTGTCGCTGCTGGCCGAGGCCACACAGGCGCCGACGATCCGCGAGCTGCCAGACTGAGCCGACGCGGCCGCCCTCTGGTCCGTCCCGGCCCGACCGACCGGGGCCCGTGCAGCCAGCGCATCCCGCCCGAGGAGTGAATCGTGAGCAGGCCCGTCGTGATGGACCTCGACACCGGGATCGACGACGCACTCGCGCTGCTGCTGACCGTGCGCTCGCCCGAGCTCGACCTGGTCGGGGTCGGCACGGTGACCGGCAACGTGCACGCACAGACGGCGGCCACCAACAGCCTGCGGGTGCTCGAGGTCGCCGGCGCCACCGACGTCCCCGTCGCCGTCGGGGCGGAGCGCTGGCTGCTGGAGCCGGACCCGGGACACACCTGGGTCCACGGCACCGACGGGATGGGCGAGACCGACCAGCCGGCACCGGACGGGGCACCGTCGCCCGAGGGGGCGGTCGAGCAACTGCTGCGGCTGTCACACGAACACGCCGGGGAGCTGGTGGTGATCGCCGTCGCCCCACTGACCAACCTCGCCCTGGCCCTGCGCAGCGACCCGGGTCTGGCAGACCGGCTGGCACGCATCGTGATCATGGGCGGCTCGGCGCGTGACGGCGGCAACCGCGCGCCCTGGGGCGAGGCCAACGTCGCCTGCGACCCCGAGGCAGCACGGATCGTGTTCGCCGCCGACGTGCCGCGCACGATGGTCGGGCTGGACGTGACCATGCAGGTGACGTTCGACGCCGCCGATCTCGACCGCCTGGCCGCGAGCAGCGATGCCGGCGCGGCGCTGGCCGCACAGCTCCTGCCGTTCTACCTCGACGTCTACACCCGGATTCTGGGAGAGCGGCGCTGCGCGGTGCACGACGCCCTGGCCGTCGCCGCCGCGGTCGACCCGACCCTGCTGAACACCGAGGCACTGCCGGTCGACGTCGAAACCCACGGCGAGCTCACCCGCGGCATGACCGTGGTCGACCTGCGTGCCCGCTTCCCCGGCTGGCCGGGGGGCCAGGGGCCTCACAGCGACGTGGCGCTGGACGTCGACGCCGACCGTGCGCACGACCTGATCCTCGGGCGGCTGCTCGGCGACGGCTGACCGCAGGCAGGGCGATCACCGCGCCGGCGGGGGGTGCCCGGCCAGTACCGTGGTCGGGATGGAGGAGCCCACCGCGCTGGTCGCCATGACACTCGACGCCGTGATCGTCGCGGTGTCGGACGAGCAGCCACGACTGCTGGTGGTCGGCCCGCCCGACAGCTCTCACGACAGCCCTCCGGCGCTGCCCGCGGGCCCCCTCGACCCGGCCCGCGACGTGACGCTGGAGCTCGGGCTGCGCCGCTGGGTGCACCAGCAGACCGGGCTGGAGGTCGGCTACGTCGAGCAGCTCTACACCTTCGGCGACCTCGGTCGACGCCCCGACGCGGGCTCGGTCCGCCAGGTCAGCGTGGCGTACCTGGCGTTGGTACGAGAGGCCGAGCCACCGCTGGAGGCGCGCTACCTCGACGTCTACGAGCTGCTGCCCTGGGAGGACCACCGTGACGGCTCGCCGGAGGTCCTCGAGCGCACGATCCGACCGGCGCTCGCACGGTGGGCCGACGGGGATCCCGAGCGGGAGGACCGCGTGGCCGTGACGTTCGGACCGCCGTGGGACGGGATCCGGGTCCTCGAGCGCTACGAGCTGCTCTACGGCGCCGGGCTCGTCGACGAGCAGGCGGTCGACGCCGCGCGCGCGCCGACCGGCGAGGGCGTCGGCACCGCGATGCGCTTCGACCACCGCCGGATCGTGGCGACCGCGCTCGGGCGGCTGCGCGGCAAGCTGACCTACCGGCCGGTCGTGTTCGAGCTGCTGCCGGAGACCTTCACCCTGCTGGAGCTGCAGCGCACGGTCGAGGCGCTGGTCGGCAGCACCTTCCACAAGCAGAACTTCCGGCGGACGATCGAGCGCTCTGGGCTGGTCGAGGGCACCGGCGAGCGCACGCGGGGGCTCGGTGGCCGGCCGGCGGAGCTGTTTCGCTACCGCCGGGCCGTGCTGACCGAACGGCCGCGGCCCGGGGTGGCCTACCCGTCGCGCTGAGCCCGCACCGGCCGTCGCGGACCGGCCGTCCGCAGTGTGCCCCGTCCCCGACGATGGGGCACCTCGTCCGGATCAACCGGACAAACCGTCCCGAGCACCCGCCACCCCACCGGCGGCGGCCCGCCACACCACCCGCGCCCGGCCGTGCCCGCCGGTGACCATCGTCGCCGGCCCGTCGGGTATCATCCCCGACAGTAATGCTCGACTTGAGCATAATGCGCGCAACCGCTGCCCTCCCCCCTGCTGCCCACGACAGGCATCCGGATGTCCACCACCGCGCCGCCGCTGCGCACCGCCCTGCCCGTCCACACCCGGCTCGAGGGCGCCGTCCCCGACGTCGAACGCGCCGTGATCGAACCGATCCTCGACGACCTCGAGCGCCTCAAGCGCGAGCGCAACGCCGTGATCCTGGCGCACAACTACATGACCCCCGACATCTTCCACGGCGCCGCCGACCTGCGCGGCGACTCGCTGGAGCTCGCGCGGCTGGCCGCGGAGACCACCGCGGACGTCATCGTGATGGCCGGTGTGCACTTCATGGCCGAGACCGCCAAGATCTTGAGCCCCGACAAGACGGTGCTCATCCCCGACCAGCGCGCCGGCTGCTCGCTCGCGGAGTCGATCACCGGCGCCGACGTACGGGCGCTGCGCGAGCGTCACCCCGGTGTCCCGGTCGTGACCTACGTCAACACCTCGGCCGAGGTCAAGGCCGAGTCCGACATCACCTGCACCTCGTCCAACGCGCTGCGGATCGTGGAGTCGCTGGGCACCGACCGGGTGCTGTTCCTGCCGGACCGCTACCTCGCCGACTGGGTCGCCTCGCAGACCGACGTCGAGGTGATCGCCTGGGACGGCGCCTGCGAGGTGCACGAGCGGTTCACCGCCGCCGAGCTCGACGACCTGCGCGCGGCGGACCCGGGCGTGTCGATCATCGCCCACCCCGAGTGCCCGCCCGACGTGCTGGGCGCCGCCGACTACGTCGGCTCGACCTCGCAGATGACCGCCTGGGTGCGCGAGCACCGGCCCGACCGGGTGGTGATGGTCACCGAGTGCTCGATGGCTGACAACGTCGCCCAGGAGTCGCCCGACACCGACTTCGTCCGGCCCTGCAACATGTGCCCGCACATGAAGCGGATCACGGTGCAGAACCTGCGCACCGCCCTGGAGACGATGCAGCACCCGATCGACGTCCCCGCCGACGTCGCCGCCCGCGCCCGCAGCGCGGTGCAGGCGATGCTGGACGCGAGCTGACCGGCCGGTGGAGCTGCGCAGCGAGGCCACCTACCACCGCACGGTCATCGTCGGCTCGGGCCTGGCGGGCCTGACCGCAGCACTCGAGCTCGGTGACGCGACGGTGGTCACCGCCGGCGAGCTCGGCGCCGGGGCGAGCCGCCTGGCGCAGGGCGGCATCGCCGCGGCACTGGCCCCGGACGACTCCCCGGACCGGCACGCCGACGACACCCGGACGGTGTCGGGCGGGCTGAGCGACCATGGGGTCGTCGAGGTGGTGACCGCCGCGGCCGCAGAGCGGATCGCGTGGCTGCGGCGACTGGGCGCGGCCTTCGACACCGGCGCGGACGGGCAGCTCGCCCTCGGCCGCGAAGCGGGGCACAGCACCAACCGCATCGTCCACGCCGACGGCGACGCGACCGGCGCAGCCGTGATGCGCACGCTGGTCGCTGCCGTGCGCGCCCGCGACGACATCGAGGTGGTCGAGCACAGCCGGGCGCTCGATCTGGTCCGCGACGGCGGCCGGGTCCACGGGGTGCTGCTGCGGGATGCGGACGACCGCGCGCGGGTGCTCCTGGCCGACGCGGTGGTGCTGGCGACCGGCGGGATCGGCGGGGTCTATGCGCACACCACCAACCCGCCGGCGGCGGTCGGGGCCGGCCTGGCCATGGCCCGCCGCGCCGGGGCCCGGCTGCGCGACCCGGAGTTCGTCCAGTTCCACCCGACGGCACTGGCGACCGGGCACGACCCGCTCCCGCTGCTCACCGAGGCCCTGCGCGGCGCCGGCGCGACCCTGATCGACGCCGCCGGACGACGTCACGTCCGCGACGCGCACCCGGATGCCGAGCTCGCGCCCCGCGACGTGGTCGCCCGCGCCAACTGGCACGCACAGCAGCGCGGCCCGATCTACCTCGACGCCCGTTCGATCGGCGCCGACCTGCCCGAGCGCTTCCCCACCGTGTTCGCCCATGCGCGCGCGGCGGGCCTCGACCCGCGTGACGAGCCGCTGCCGGTGACGCCGGCCCAGCACTATCACATGGGCGGGATCGCCGCGGATGCGGACGGGCGCACCAGCCTGCCGGGGCTGTTCGCCTGCGGCGAGGTGGCCGCGACCGGGCTGCACGGGGCGAACCGGCTGGCCAGCAACTCGTTGCTCGAAGCGCTGGTGGTCGGTGCGCGTCTGGCCCGCGCGATCGCCGCCACGCGACCGCCGCACACCTCCGCCCGCCGACTGGAGGTCCCGGCCGACGCCGCGACGCTCACCTCACACGACGACGTGGCGACGGTCGCCGAGCTGCGCGCGGCCATGTGGCGCCACGGCGGCATCGTCCGCGACCGTGCGGGGCTGGCCCG
>SKSM01000074.1 GCA_007122985.1 Nitriliruptoraceae bacterium
ACCGACCCGCACAACCTCGGCTCGATCGCCCGCAGCGCCGACGCCGTGGGTGCGCACGGGCTGGTGCTGCCCGACCGCCGCGCCGCCGGTGTGACGGCGGTCGCGGAGAAGGCGGCCGCCGGCGCGTTCGCCCACCTGCCGGTGGCCGGGGTCGCCAACCTCAACCGGGCGTTGGCGGACCTCGGCGCGCGCGGGGTCTGGTCGCTCGGGCTCGATGGGGAGGCCGACACCTGTCTGTCCGACCATCCGCTGGTCGGCGAGCCGTGCGTGCTGGTGGTGGGCGCCGAGGGCGCGGGGCTGTCGCGGCTGACCCGTGAGCGCTGCGACGCACTGGTCCGGCTGCCGATGCGCGGCCACGTCGGCTCGCTGAACGTGTCGGTGGCCGCCGGCGTCGCGCTCTACGAGCTGCTGCGCCACCGCCGCTGAGCCACAGCGCCGCAGCGCCCGGTGCACGCACCCCGGGTCGGTGCTCTCACGCCGGGTCGGTGTAGACCGGCCAGGCGACCTTGGCGGCGTGTTCGTAGACCACGGCGGTCTCGAGCCGGGCCAGCTCCTCGCGGGTGGTGAACGCCTCCATCGCCAGATCCCGCAGGTGGTCGGTGTCGCGCACCGCGACGTGGATCAGGAAGTCGACCGCCCCGGTCAGGTGGGTGACCGCCACGACCTCGGGCAGTGACAGGGCGTGGTCGCGGAAGGCGGTGACCGCGTCGCGGGAGTGGCGCTGCAGGTGGACCTGGATGATCGCCTGCAGCCCGACGCCCAGCGCCGCCGGATCCGGGTGGGCGTGGACCCCGGTGAGCACCCCGGTGGCGAACAGTCGGCGCAGCCGCTCGTGGGTCGCCGAGGTGGACAGCGACACCAGCGCAGCGAGCTCCTTGACCGTGCGCCGACCATCCTCCTGCAACGCGGCCACCAGGGCTGCATCCGTCCGGTCGAGGCTCATCGCGACCCTCCTGAACAGGAAGATGTTCGGTGGACAGGAGTTCTCCCCATAGAAGATACTGGTACTACACCCCTGAAGGGGAGGATGTCCGGATGCGCGACATCGACAGGCGTGACATCGACAGGCGTGGCATCGACACGACCCTCGTCCACGGCGGCCGCGACGACCTGACCGGACTGGGGGTCCACGCCCCGCCGGTCGACCGTTCGACCACCTATCCGTTGGCGTCGCTGACCGGCGGCACCGCCGATCTGGAGCACCTGGCTGATGGGGGTGCAGCCCCCCACAGCTCCCCGGTCTACGCCCGGCTCCACAACCCCACGGTCGCGCGCTGGGAGCGTGGCATCGCCGAGCTCGAGCACACCGACGCGGCGGTCGCCTTCGGCTCCGGCATGGCCGCGGTGACCGCGACGCTGCTGGCCGTCGGCGCGGTCGGTCGCCACGTGGTCGCGATCCGGCCGGTGTACGGCGGCACCGACCACCTGCTTGCCAGCGGGCTGCTTGGCACGACCACGACCTGGGCGCGCCCCGAACGGGTCACCGAGGCGCTGCGCGACGACACCGCGCTGGTGATCGTCGAGTCACCGGCCAACCCGACCCTCGCGCTGGTCGACCTCGCCGCGGTGGTCGCACAGGCCGGCGACGTGCCCGTCCTGGTGGACAACACCTTCGCCACCCCGGTGCTGCAGCGGCCGCTCGACCACGGCGCCACCTGGGCGCTGCACAGCGCGACCAAGGCACTGGGCGGCCACGGCGACGTGATCGCCGGGGTGGTCGCCTGCTCAGAGCAGCGGGCCCGGCAGCTGCGGCAGGTCCGCGTCGCCACCGGCGCGCTGCTCGACCCGCAGGCCGCCTACCTGCTGCACCGCAGCCTGCCGACCCTGGGCCTGCGGGTCCGCGCCGCCCAGGCCAACGCCATGGAGCTCGCCAAGCGTCTCGAGGGCCGCGTGGGCGTCATCGAGGTGCGCTACCCCGGTCTGCCCGGCTGCGACCCCGACGGGCTCGTCGACCGGCAGATGGACGGTCCCGGCAGCCTGCTGGCCATCGAGGTGGCAGGCGGCCATGCGGCAGCCGCCGCCGTCATGGAGCACGTCGAGCTGTTCACCCCGGCGGTCAGCCTGGGCTCGACCGACTCGCTGATCGAGCATCCGGCGGGGCTGACCCACCGCGTCGTCGACGAGCAGGCGCTGACCGAGACCGGCATCCGCCCGGGCGTGCTGCGGCTGTCGATCGGGATCGAGGACGTCGACGATCTGTGGGACGACCTCGACCGGGCCCTCGGGGCGGCGCTCGACGGCTGATCCCGCCCCGGTCGGTCGCCCGGCCGTCGGAGCCACGGCCGTGGTCCGGACCCGCAGCTGCGGCAGCTAGCGTCGCGGTGCCCGCAGACGCCGCCGGCTCCGTCCCGCGGGCCGTGTCGATCCCACCGATCCGGAGGTGTTCGTGCAGCCGTCCGACATCGCTCACCTCGTCGTCCCGTCCGACCCGCAGGTCCACCCCGACGGCCGCCGCGTCGCGGTCGTCGTGTCGCGGCCCGATCTGGACGAGGACCGCTACCAACGCGTCGTGCACGTCCACGACGGCGAGACGTTGCGCCCGTTCACCCACGGGCCCGGCGACACCTCGCCGCGCTGGTCGCCGGACGGGCGGTGGCTGGCGCTGCTGCGGACCGGATCCACCGACGACGCGAAGCCGCAGCTGGCGGTCATGCCGGCCGACGGCGGTGAGGCGAGCGTCCGCACCGACCTGCCGCTGGGGGTCAGCGAACCCGCCTGGGCGCCGGACAGCCGGCGGCTGGTGGTCGTCGGCAAGCAGTGGGCGCCGGCGCTGGCCGAGCTCGAGGACGACGACGAGCGCCGGCGGGTGCCCAAGCGCATCACCCGCCTGCCCTACCGCGGCGACACCGACGGCCAGCTCCACGAGCGCCGGCAGCAGCTGTGGCTGGTCGACCGCGAGGGCGAGGACGAGCCGCGGTCCCTGACTGCCGGCGATGATCGGCCGGAGTCGCCGGTGTGGCGGCCCGACGGCCGTGCGATCGCCTACCTGTCGCCGTCGATGGACGAGCTCGAGCCGGACAGCCGCGTGCTCGAGCTCGAGCTGGACACCGGCGAGACCCGGGAGCTGGTCGCACCCGGGATGTGGTCACGGGTGCTCTACGACCCCGACGGCCGGGTGTTCGTCGTGGGGCTCGAGCGCCCCTGCCACTGGCCGGGCTCCAACGCGGTGTGGCGGGTCGACGACGTCGACGGCGAGCCGCGGCCGGTGGGCGTGACCACCCACCTCGACCGCGACGTGCTCAACGGCTCGGGCTCGCCGCAGGCGTTCGTGGGCGATGGGCTGGTCACCACCCTCGAGGACGCCGGCACCGTGCAGCTGGTCCGGCTCGACGACCGGCTCGCCGGCGGCGCGTCGGCCGACGATGCGCCCGGGCTCGAGCGGCTGGTCGGCGGCCCGCGCTGCGTGACCGGCTACAGCGCTACTGCCGACGGCGCGGTCGCGTTCACCGTCACCGACACCACCACCCCCGGCGAGCTGTGCTGGTGGCAGGACGGCACGGAGCGTGTGCTGTCGAGCTTCGGCGACGACTTCCGCGCCGAGGTTGCCGTCCACCCCACCGAGGCGTTCACCGTCACCCGCGACGGCCACGACATCGACGTGTGGGCGGTGCTGCCGCCCGGGTTCGACACCGCAGCGCCCGGCAGCGTGCCGGTGCTGTTCAACGTCCACGGCGGGCCGACGGCGCAGTACGGCGAGCAGTTCTTCGACGAGTTCCAGGTCGAGGCCGCCGCCGGCTACCTGGTCGTCGGCGCCAACCCGCGCGGCTCGTCCGGTCGCGGCACCGACTGGGCGCGCGCGATCGTCGGCGGGTGGACGCAGGAGGACAGCGTCGACACCCTCGACCTCGAGGCGGTGATCGACGGCGCGCTGGCGCGCTACGACGCCGCGGACCCGCAGCGCGTCGGGGTGATGGGCGGCTCCTATGGTGGCTATGCGACCGCGCGGCTGCTGGCGCGCACCGGGCGCTACGGCTCGGCGATCGTCGAGCGCGGGCTGTTGCAGTGGGAGTCGTTCTCCGGGACCTCGGACATCGGGCCGCACTTCGACCGGATGTTCCTTGGCGTCTCACTGGCCGACGGCGCCGAGCCCCACCACGCCGCGAGCCCCGTGCGCACCGCCCACCGGGTCACCGCCCCGACGCTGGTGCTGCACAGCGAGCACGACTGGCGCTGCCCGATCGAGCAGGCCGAGCAGCTGTTCGTGGCACTGAAGCGCGCCGGGGTCGAGACCGAGCTGCTGCGCTTCCCCGACGAGGGCCACGAGCTCTCGCGCTCCGGCGCGCCCAAGCACCGCGTCGAGCGGTTCGAAGCCGTGCTCGAGTGGCACGCCCGGCATCTGGGCGGCTGAGGCCGGCACCTGATCGGGCGCACGCTGGCTGGGCGAGTTGGGTGGGGCGAGCCGAGGCCTGTGTGACGTCATGTTCGGTGAGGATGGCGGTGACATGGGTGAGGATGTGGTCGGGCAGGGCGGCGCCCCCGCCGTCGGGCGTGGGTCGTGGCGGGAGTCTGGGCTGCCGTCAGTTGCGAGCCCCGGCGGTACCGTTCGC
>SKSM01000283.1 GCA_007122985.1 Nitriliruptoraceae bacterium
CCCGGACGACCATGCGGCGGTGCTCGCGGCGGCCGAGGCCGCGTTGCCGACCGGGGCCGTGGTCTCCGCCTCCGACCACGGCTTCCTCGCCGAGATGTCCGACTTCATGCTGCGCATCCAGTCGGTGTTCCTCGCCGCATTCGGCGTGGTGGCGGTGCTCGCGGCCGGGTTCCTGGTCGCCAACGCGATCGGCGAGGCCGTCCGCAGCCACACCCGGCAGATCGGGCTGCTCAAGGCCGTCGGCTTCACGCGCCGCCAGCTGGCCGGCACCTACCTGCTGCAGGAGCTCGGGCTGGCGCTCGTCGCCAGTCTCGTCGGTGTCGCCGCCGGCGTCGGCCTGGCCGGGTGGTCGCTGTCGGGCGTGTCCGCGCAGTTCGGCCAGTCCTCCCCCGGCGTGCCGGTGTGGGTGGCCGTCGTCGTCCCCGTGGCGGTCGTCAGCGTCGCCGGCGTCTTCACCCTCCTGCCGGTGCGGCGCGCCGCCCGCGTGGACGTCATCACCGCCATGCGGACCGGCACCGTGGGCGTGCGACGCAGGACGGCACGACTGTCGCGCCTCCCGGTGTCGCTGGCCACCGCCGTCGTCGACCTGCGGTCACGGCCGACGCGAACCGTGCTGACCGCCGCCGGGCTTGCGCTGGCCACCCTCACGCTGGGTTTCGCGTCGTTGGTGGTCACGACACTCGACGGGCTGGCGCAGGACCCCAGGGGCGGGCTGGTGCCCTCAGCCGACCTGACCGTCCAACGTCCGGAGGTCATGGCGGATGGGGACGTGCGGCGCCTGCTCGCCGCCGAGCAGGACGTCGCTGCGGTCCGCAGCGACCGGTGGGTGGCCTGGAGCCTCACCGGCGACTCGACCCGCTACAGCGCCTTCGCCGTCGACGGCGACCTGGCGGCCTTCACCGTGCCGCTGCTCGACGGCCGGGGCGTCGCATCCCCCGGTGAGGCGATCGCCGGCTTCGGGCTCGCGACGGAGCACGATCTGGCGCCAGGCGACACCCTTTCGGTCGAGATGGCAGGCCGACGCTTCGACCTCGCGATCACCGGGATCTACCGCGAGATCGCCAACCAGGGACAGGCGTTCACGTTCCACGCCGACACACTTGCCGAGGCGGACCCCGATGCGCAGCCGAGCGGCTACCAGCTGCTGCTCGCCGACGGCGCCGACGCGGACGCCGTCGCCGCAGGCCTGGCGGCGACCTCCGGCGGCCTGCTGGCCGCACACGAGGCCCGCAGCTTCGCCGCGCCCGTGCTGGACACCCTGCCGGGGATCATGCTGGCGCTCGTGGTCGTCCTGATCGCCATCGCACTGGTCGGCGTGCTCAACTCGGTGTGGATGGGCGTCCAGGAGCGAACCCGGGAGCTGGGACTGCTCAAGGCCGTCGGCATGAGCTCGCGGCAGATCGTCGGTTCGGTGCTTGCAGGTGCCGCGACGATGGCGCTGCTCGGCTACCTGGCTGGCCTGCCGGCTGCGCTGCTGTTCACCCGCCTGCTGCTCGACCGCCTCGGCCGGAGCCTCGGCTTCGGGCCGATCGACCCGTCGATCGAGCCTGCGATGCTCGCCCTCGCGCTGCCGGTGATCGTGGCCGCAGCGGTCGCCGGTGCGCTGCTGCCTGCCCGCCGCGCCGCACGGTTGCCGGTCGCCGACGCCCTGCGGGCCGACTGACCCCGTCCAGGCTCGTGCTGCCGGCCGTGCTCACAGGCGCTGGCCGAGGCGGGTCCGGCTGACCGCCCGCATCCCGGTGCGCAGCACGAGCGCCGCGATCGCCCAGGCGACCACTCCCCCCGCGACCAGCAGCGAGGGCGAGATCGCGAGCACCCCGGCCGCCTGGCTGACGATGAGCGCGACCACCGGCAGCACCACGACGCCGGCGATCTGGAAGGCCTCCTGGACGGTCTTGACCCGGGCGGAGACGATCACGGTCGCACCCAGGCTGATCGCCGCGATCGCCGGACCGAGCCAGAACACGAGCACGACCCAGAGCAGGTTGGGGAACAGCAGGCCGTCGACGACACCGGCCGCGGCGACGTCGCCCACCACCGCATAGACGATCCCCCCGGCGATGCCGATGCCGACGGCGGGAAGCCAGGCACCAAGCAGCTTCGCCACGAACAGCTCACGGTCAGTCAGCGGGGTGAGCAGCAGCCCCTCGAGCGTCCGACGCTCGCGTTCGCCTGCGATCGAGTCGGCGGCGATGACACTGGCGGTCATCATGGGAATGATCAGCAGCAGCGGCGAGAGCAGGTAGACCAGCACCACCTCGATGATCCCGGCGGCGGGGTCCGCGGCGACCCGCTCGCCGAGCTCCGGCGGCAGCATCGCGAGCATCGGCTCGAGGTCGGCGAGATCGACAGCCGCAGCGCCCAGCCGTGCGGAGACGGCCACGACCGCCGGCATCACCACCAGCAGGAGCACCGGCACGATCAGCATCGGCAGGACGACCGGCTTGCTGCCACGGACCACCCGCAGATCCCGTGCCACGACGGCGGTGATGCCACGGCGGTCCCACCGGCGCCGGTCGTCGGCCCGGCCGCTCATGTCGACCCCCTGCGGTGCAGCGCGAAGTAGACGTCTTCGAGGGAGGCGTCCTCCGGGGTCACCGCATGGATGCGCACCTGCGCCGCGACCAGGGCTGCGACCAGGGACGGCACGTCGATCCCGGCGATGCTGGTCACCGTCAGCAGGCCGGCGGCGCCCCGGTCGACGGGCAGGCCCTGGTCGATCAGCACCTGCGCCGCGCGGGCGTGGTGGTCGACGTCGACCTGCAGACGCAGCCGGCCGATGTCGAGCTCCGCCGCCAGCGTCGCCGGGTGACCGTCGGCGATCACCCGACCGTGCTCGAGCACGACGACGCGATCACACAGCTGCTGTGCCTCGACGAGGTTGTGGCTGCACAGCAGCACGCTGTGCGACTGCTCCCGGGCCAGGCGCGCGACCAGCTCACGCACGTCCCGGCTGGCCACCGGGTCCAACGCGGCGGTGGGCTCGTCCAGCAGCAGCAGCGGCGGGTCGGGCAGCAGTGCCCGCGCCAACGCCAACCGCTGACGCATGCCGGAGCTGTAGCCGGCCACACGCTCCTCGGCCCGGTCGGCCAGGCCCAGCTGCTCGAGCAGCTGCGCCGCACGCTGCCGTGCCAGCTCCCGATCGACGCCGAACGCCTCACCGACGAAGCGCAGGTTCTGCCGTGCGGTCAGGCGGTCGTCGACCGCCGGGGTCGCACTGACCACGCCCGTGGCACGCCGCACCGTCGGCCCGTCGACCAACGGGTCGAGTCCTTGGACGCGCACAGTGCCGGCATCGGGGGCGAGGATCCCGGTCAACAACCGGACCGTGGTGGTCTTGCCGGCTCCGTTGTGACCGAGCAGGCCGACGACCTCGCCGGCACCGACCGACAGGCTCATGCCATCGACCGCACGGACCTCACCGAAGGTCCGGTGCACGTCGCGGACCTCCACCGCGGTGGCGCTCACCGCACGCCCCGCCGCACCGCATGTGCAGCCCGCCCGGGGCCGACGACTGACACCTCGACGTCCCTTCGACACCTGCCCCGGCGGTGGTCACGGCCGGCAACGGTGAAGCCAACCTACTACCCGCCGTCGCACGACATTCGCCTCTGGCCCGCCGTTCCCCGCCGCCCTTGGCTGGGCCATGACCCCCTCGACCGGACGTGCCCGTGCGGATCCTCGTTGCCTACGGCCCGACCTGTGGCTCCGCCACCGGGATCGCCGAGCTGCTCGCCTTCGCGCTTCGGGCCGAAGGGTTCGACGCGTTCGCCCGACCGGCAGCCGAGGTCGACGATCTCGAGGACGTCGATGCGGTCGTCGCCGGAGGATCGGTGTGCATGGGACGCTGGCACGGTGATGCCCGACGCTTCGTCCGACGGCACCGCGCCGCACTGACCCAACGACCGGTGTGGCTGCTCAGCTGCGGCTCCGACGAGGGCTGCAGCCCCCGGGCGGGGGTCGCGCTCGTGACGCAGGTGCGGACCCTGATGGACCGCGTCAACGCACGTGGACACGCCGGGATCGACGCCCGCCTGCCGGGCGCCGTGCGGCTGCCCACCGCGGCGCAGCCAGCGCAGGGGCAGTTCGACGACTGGCGTGACACCGAGCAGGTCGCCCGGTTCGCACGTCAGATCGCCGCGGAGCTCCATCAGCAGCAGGTCCAGCCGACGTGACCGGCCCAGTCGCACCCGTATCGGACTGCGGGCTGCCGGGCACCTGATCGCGGTTCTCGCAGATGGATCGGCGGGCGCGGTCTCCGGCACGGCGTGGGCCACGCCAGGCGCGTATTCCGGGAGGCGCAGTGGGCGGGGACAGTTCGGTCCTTCGCCTGCGTCCTCAGGGTGTCAGGTTGGTGACGCTTGTCGACACTCAGGCGGCGGTGACTCACCACTCCGGTCGCCTTGAGACCGAGCAACAACGGCGGTTATCCCCTGGTTGCTCGAGAACGCTGGTGACGCCTTTGGAGGTCCGTCAGCCGCTCCGGTGGGGGACTCCTGGTCGGTCAGGTCGGCAGGCGAAGCCGCCTGCCTGAACCTTC
>SKSM01000045.1 GCA_007122985.1 Nitriliruptoraceae bacterium
CCGGCGCGCCATCCAGGTCGCCAGCAGCGTCGAGGGCGTGTCGCCGTGCACGACACACACCCCGCCGCGGCCGGCGAACACCTCGCGGCGCAGCCGGCGGGCGTTGAGCAGCCGCGCGGCGATCCGCAGCGCCCACACGACCGCCTGGGGGATCGAGTCGACGTCGCGCCCCTCGGCCAGCACATGGTCGGGCGGCCGCACCCCCAGCTCCTCGCGCAGCCCCACCGACAGCGCACCGTGCTGGCCGGAGTCGATCAGGCGATAGTCGACGCCGCGCTCGTCCATCAGCCGCAGCAGCGGCGCGGACTTGATGTACTGGGCCTTGGTGCCCAGAAAGACATGGATCACGAGTGGCCGTTCACGTGGCGGTGTGGCCGGCGGGCGCGGCGGGCGTGGTGGGCGTGGTGGGCTCGATCGGCGTGGTGTCCGGCACGGTGGCAGCTGACATCGCGGCGACGATAGCCAGCACCGGCGACGGCGTGGGCCACCCGCCGGCGACGCGGCTTGTCCACAGCACCGCGGCGATCCACCGGAGGGGTCCCGACGCGGCTGCGTAGGGTCGCTTGCCAGGCGACGGGCGGGGTGTGACGATGGCGGTCGACGAGCGGCGCCGCAGTGATCTCTACCGGGCGGTGTCGGAGGTCCTTGGCGAGGGAGCCGGCTGCGACCATGTTCGAGCTGCTGCCGCCTCCGGCGACCGAGGTGGCGACCCGACAGGACCTGCACGGGGTCGAGACACGCCTGGGCGCACGCATCGACCTGGTCGAGCAGCGACTGACGTCACTGGAGAACCGGCTCGTCGACCACCAGCGCACCTCGGACGAGCGCTTCGAGACGCAGCAGCACGCCTGGGACGAACGCTTCGACACCCTCCAGCGCACCTGGGACCAACGCCTCACAGCGCAGCAGCACGCCTGGGACCAACGCCTCGATGCGCACGAGCGCGCTTGGGACGAACGCTTCGAGGCCCAGCGACACGAGCTCGACGCGAGGCTCGACGGCTTGCGCGACGAGCTGTTGGCCGCCTTCCGCGGCGAGCTGGTCACGGCCGTGTCCGGCCAGATGCGCGCGGTGATCGTCGCCTGCGCCATCGCGCTGTTCGGTGTCGGCGGGATGGCCATCAGCGTCGCCGTGCTGCTGTGAGCCGGTCCAAGACGCCGTCAGGCGAACGCACCCACGATGTCGCCGGCGACGAGCACGCCGTCGAACCCAGCGCCCACCTCCACTCCTGCGGGGCAGACCGCCAGCAGCCGAGCCTGCTGCGCACCGGGCACGCTCGCCCGCGCCTCGGCCAGCGCCCCCAGGTCGCCCCGGCTCATGGGGCGACCGCTGCGCCACTTGACCGAGCCGACCCAACTGACCTTCCCGGCCCGGTCGGCCGCCACCAGGTCGAACTCGTGGTCGTTGGACCGGTCCCACCAGGATCCGACCTGCTCGACGTCGTCGAACCGGACGTCACCTTCAGCGGCGAGCCGGTCGACGGCCGCATGGACGACCGGTTCGACGGCCCGGCCACGCCACGAGCCGTAGTCGCGGTCGAAGCGGGCACGGGCGAGGTCGGGCCGTCCCTGTTCGACGTGGGCGAGCTCGGGCTGGCAGAACCGGAAGTAGAACCGCAGGTGCGGGTCGACGATCCGGTAGCGGCGCAGCTTGGACTTCGGTCCGGCACCCACCGGCGTGTCGATGGCCACCAGCCGCTTGGCCTGCAGCGGCTCGAGCGCCCGTGCAACGGCCGCTCCGGCGGCCTTCTCGTCGCCGCCCAGGAGCCGGACCGCCGACGAGAACGTCGCATGTCCCACCTCGACCGACCCGATGGCCTCGAGCACTGCACGGGCCGACGCCGCGTCGCGGAACTCCGACGACAGCACCCGCTGTCCGGTGACCATCAGCGGGGAGGTGTCGTCGCTCAATTGCGCATGCACGAACGTGGTCGCATCGCGATGCCCGGCGGCAGCGGACACCAGCCGCGGATAGCCCCCGGTCGCCAGGTACACGTCGATCACATCGACCGCGTCGCGGTCGCCGACGGCGGCGGCCACTTCCGCCGGTGACAGGGGGGTGACGACCATCTCGCGGGCTCGGCCGTACAGCGGCCGGTCGTGCTCGGTGAGCCGCTCCATCATCGCCATGTCCGAGCCGACGACGACCCACAGCACCGGAAGCTGCTCGAACGTGCGGTCCCACGCGGCCTGCAACGTCCCCTCGAGCGTGTCGTCGGTCTCGGCCGCCCACGGGAACTCATCGAGCACGACCACGGCAGGCTGGCCGTCGAACGCCACCGGCAGGCGGGCGAACAGGTCGGCCCACGAGACCGGGTTGGCAGCGAACGCGGTGTCGCGGGCAGGCAGCGGTGTCCGGGCGGTGTGCAGGTCGTCGGCGACCGTCTGCAACTGAACGTCGGAGGGGGCGTTCTTCACCGCAGTGGTGAACAGGTAGGGCACGCCGGCACGTTCGATGAACTCGGCGAGCAGCCGAGACTTGCCGGACTGGCGGCGGCCGCGCAGCGCAAGCATGCGGCCCTGACCAGACCGGACGACCGCGTCGAGCTCTGCATGGAGCCGGCCGAGCTCCCGTTCGCGACCCCAGAACACCCCACACCCTTCGAACCTGCCTAACCTGCATCACTGCATGTTACTCCTGTGCAGGTTACATGCAAGCATGTTCTTGGGCGATGCGGCGCGTGCACGGCCGAGCCACGACCGCCTCATGGCTCGCCGCGGTCGGCACGGGCGGGCCCTGCCTCGCAGGTGCCCGCTGCCGAGCTCAGGCCGCGTCGAGCAGCCCCTGCTGGTAGAGCCGGTCGAGCAGCCGCACCAGCATCGACGCCGCCTGGTCTCGGCGCACGTCGCGGTCCGGGTCGAAGGTCCCGTCCGCGTGGCCCGACACCAGCGACTGGCTCGCCGCGGTGAGAATCCCCTCGCGGTACGGCGAGGTGGCGATGTCGCTGAAGTCCGGCCCCGGAGTGCGTGACGCGGCACCCGCCGCGTAGTCCGCGGCACGGGCCACGATCCCGGCGAACTCCCCGCGCGAGACCACGGTCTTGGGCGCGAAGCGGGTGGCCGTCTCGCCGTGCACCACGCCGACGGAGGCCAGCGCCTCGATCGGCTCGCGGTGGATCGAGTCGTCGATGTCGTCGAACTTGGAGCTCGTCGGCACCGGCGGTAGCAGGCCGGCCCGGTCCAGGGTGCGGGCGACCAGCGCCGCCACCTGGTCGCGGCGCAGGTCCTGCTCTGCGCCGTACAGCTCGGCGGTGACCCCGGAGGTGACCTTCAGCAGCGACATGCAGGCCACCCCGCGGTGGTGGGTGTGGCTGCGCGGCACGTCGGTGAAGGGGGAGGTCGGGTCGCTGACGCACAGCCGGACCTGACCGCCTGCGGCCGCCAGCGCACCGCCGGCCCGCGCGATGCCCCCCGTGGACGTCTCCTGCGCGCCGGGCAGCGGACGCACGCCCGCACGGACCACCTCGACGACCTGCTCTGCCGACAGCCCCGGATTGGCCTGGATGGCCAGCGCCACAGCACCCGCGACGAACGGTGCGGCCGCCGAGGTGCCGGACCCGAAGCCGAGCTTGCGCTCCGGCAGGGTGCTGACGATCGCGCTGCCCGGCGCCGCGAGATCGACGGTGTTGCGGCTGGTGGCGCTGTAGGAGGCCATCCGGCCGGTGTGCTCGATTGCCGCGACGCTGAGCTGGTTGGCCAGGCCGTAGGCGGCCGGGTAGACCGGCAGGTCCTCGTGGGACTGGCCGGTGTTGCCGGCCGAGGAGACCACCGGAATGCCGGCGGTCGCGATCGCGGTGCGAAGCGCCGTCGAGTAGTCCGGACCGCCCCAGCTGGCGTTGATCACGTCGGCGCCGTTGTCGACCGCGTAGCGGATGGCCATGATCGCCTCCGACGCCCAGCCGCCGCCGCTGTCGTCGATGAACGGCAGCGCCATGATCCGCGCGTCCGGGGCGACGCCACGGAAGCCCGAGTCGGCGTGGTACTGGCCCGCGACGATGCCCGCCACGTGGGTGCCGTGGGCGTCGCGCTCGGGAGAGATCGACACGCGCGGCGAGTCGTCGGCGAAGTTCCAGCCGTGCAGGTCGTCGACGTAGCCGTTGCCGTCAGTGTCGCGCCCGTCCTGCTCTTCGCCGGGGTTGCGCCAGATCCGGTCGCGCAGCAGCGGGTGGCCGATGTCGATGGCGGTGTCGATCACGGCCACGACCACCTGGCTGCCGGTGGTGGTCGGCCACGCCTGGGTGGTGCCGATGTCGATGCTGGGCTTGCCGGCGGTGCCGTTGACGGACTGACCGAAATTGTCGATCCCCCAGGCGGCGGAGCCGGTGGAGGTGGTGGTGAACGTGGCGGTGTCGGTGGTGCCCGTGGTGCTGTCGGCGGTGGTCGTGTCAGGGCTCGAGCTGTCGTCGAGGGTGAGGCGCACGTCGCGCTCGACGGCCAGGACGCCGTCGCGCTGCGCAAGGCGCTGCTCGAGCGCCGCGGCGCTGGCGGCATCGGGCGTGTCGACCACCTGCACCGGCGAGGGC
>SKSM01000237.1 GCA_007122985.1 Nitriliruptoraceae bacterium
TAGGCGATCGAGCGCGCCGACGCCGTGCGGGTCTCGTCGTCGACGAGCATCCGACCCGGCTCTGCCACTGCCTGGACCCGTGACGCGGTGTTGACCACGTCTCCGACGACCATGCCCTGGTCGGCGGCATCGAGGCGGACCGCAGCCTCACCGGTGACGACACCCGCACGGGCCTGGAGTCCGGGAACGGCGCGCGCTTCGCCGAGCGCGGTCACGGCATCGATGAGGTCGAGCCCGGCACGCACCGCGCGCTCGGCGTCGTCCTCGCGGGTGACCGGCGCCCCCCACACGGCCATGACCGCGTCGCCGATGAACTTCTCGATGGTTCCGCCGTAGCGACGCACCAACGTGCGGGCGCGATCGAAGTAGTCGCTGAGGAGTTCTCGCACGGCCTCGGGGTCGCGGTCGCCCGACAAGGCGGTGAAGCCGACGAGGTCGACGAACAGAACGGAGACGTGCCGTCGTTCCGCCGCCGACACCGGCACGCCGTCGGCTGGGCCGGCCGCTGGCGCAGGGGGCGCAGCGACCGCTTCCACCGCGGTCCCACACTGGCCGCAGAACCGGGCGTCGGCCTGGAGCACCGCGTCGCACGAGGAGCACCGCCCCTGCAGGCACGTGCCGCAGTGCACGCAGAAGCGGTTCCCTACCGCATTCGTCGCACCGCACTGACCGCAGCCCATGCCGCCCACCCATGCCACCCACGCCACGGGCCAACGTGGCAGCCCGTGCCCGCGCGGAAGGCTAGCGACGATCGTCGCCCGGCGGCGCCGACTTTCACCTCGAGTTCGTCGCTCATCACGCTGCCGCGCACACCCTCGCCGCTAGACTCTTGACCAGCTTGTCGAGCGTCTACAAGGCCTTCGCCGGCACCGGCGCCGCTGCCTTGCAACGTCTGTCGTCATCGCCCACCAGGGCGGCGAACGGCACGCTGTCGACCTGTGCCGCTGGATGAGACGATGCGTCTGGGCGTGCTGGGACCGTTGGAGATCGTTGGCCGTGATCGCAGGGAGCGCCTCGGCAGCGGGAGCCAGCGCACGATCCTCGGGGTGCTCATCGCCCTGCGAAGCGAGGTCGTCTCACCCGACGCGTTGACCGAGGCTCTGTGGGGAGCATGGCCTCCGGCGAGCGCGCGGAAGTCTCTGCACAGCCACGTCTCGCGGCTGCGCCGTGCGCTGGCGGCCCTCGACCCGGACGGCGGTGAGCTCGTGACGAGCGTGCCCGGCGGCTACCACCTCGAGCTCGGGGATCATGAGCTGGACGCCGACCAGTTCGAGGCCCTGGTCGCTGCGGCCCAGCAGGTGCTCGACGAAGCCCCCCGGCAGGCGGCGGACCGGCTGGACGAGGCGCTGGGGCTGTGGCGCGGGACCGCGTTCGGGGAGCTTGCTGCCTGCGATCCGGTACGGCCAGAGGCGGTGCGGCTGAACCAGCTGCGGGCAGCGGCGGTCGCCGACTGGGTCGCCGCGAGGCTGGCGCTGGGTGACCATCGGGCGGTCATCAGCCCACTCGAGGCCGCGGTGGCCGACGATCCCCTGGCCGAAGGCCCGCACGGGCAGCTGATGCTCGCGCTGTACCGCAGCGGCCGCCAGGTCGACGCCCTGGCGGTCTTCCGGCGGCTGCAACAGCGGCTGGGGGACGAGCTCGGCATCGATCCCTCCCCCGAGGTGCGCGCGCTACACGAGCGGATCTTGCGTCACGACCCCGAGCTGGCAGCCCCTCGGGCTGTCCAGGCTGCAGACGGTGGTCCTCGCACCGCCGTTGCTGCCGAGCACATGGGGCCTGTGCAGGCTGCCGCTGTCACCGGCCACATCGCGCTCATCGGGCTCATCGGACGAGACGAGGACGTGCGGGGCGTCGCTTCGCTCGTGGTCCCAGGTGCGTTCGTGACGCTGACCGGCCCCGGCGGGGTGGGCAAGAGCCGGGTTGCCGGCGCCGTGGCCGCCGAGGTCGGCGAGCGGTTCGATGACGGGGTGGTCGCGTGTGAGCTTGCTGCGGTGGCTGAGCCCGCCAGCGTCGCCGACGCGCTCGTCGACGCGTTGGGGGCACAGCACGGCGGTGATCGCTCACCGCAGGAGACGCTGCTGGCGGCGCTGGGAACACGCCGGCTGCTGCTCGTCCTCGACAACTGTGAGCACGTCCTTGACACGGTTGCTGCGATCGTCGCCCGAGTCCACAGCGTGTGCCCCAACGTGGGCGTCCTCGTGACCTCTCGCGAAGTGCTGCATCTGCCTGACGAGCAGGTGTGGGAGGTCAGACCCCTGGTCGTGCCGCCTGCAGGCGCTGGCGTGGACGATGTGGCGTCGACATCGGCGGGAGCCCTGCTGTACGCGCGGGCGCGGGCGGCCGACCCTTCCTTTGGGCTCTCGGAGGCGAACGCCCCCACGCTCGCTGACCTGTGTCGGCAACTCGACGGTATCCCTCTAGCGATCGAACTCGCCGCTGCGCGCCTGCGCGCCCTGGCCCCCGAGGATCTCGTCGCGCGGCTCGACCAACGCTTCGAGCTGCTGGCCACCGGGGCGCATCGCGGCACGAGCCGGCATCGCACCCTGGAGGCGGTGGTCGACTGGTCCTACCGGCTCCTCACCGACACGGAGGCGTGCCTGTTCGATCGTCTGACGGTCTTCGCCGGCTCCTTCTCCCTCGCAGCGGTCGAGTAGGTCTGTGCCGGGGGGCCGCTCCACCGCAGTGAGGTCGCCGGCGTGCTCGCCGAGCTGGTGGACAAGTCGATGGTGGTCGTCCAACACACCGACATCGGCGTGCGGTACCGCCTGCTCGACACCCTCCGGGTGTACGCGGGACAGCGGCTGGAGGAGTCCGGCGTCGCCGAGGTGTTCGCGTGGGCCGAACGCGCGGTGGCCATGCCTGGCGCAGCGGAGCATCCGGCGTTGCCGGCAGCGCTTGCGACCGTCGCGCGGGGAGCGGTCAACCGGGGCGACCTCGAGGATGCCCGGTCTCACGCCGAGGCGGCGCTCGCCGGCGCCGAAGCCGAGGGCCTCACCACCCTGTGGGCGCTGTACCTGCTCACCAACGTGGCGCTGTACGAGGGTCGGCTCGATGCCGTCCTCGCGCTGGCTGACCGACGCTTCAGTCTCGCCGAGTCGATCGGGGACCACTACCACCGGGCGCTGGCCGGCGTCAGCCACGTGCTCGGCCACCGCTACCGCGGCGACACCGAGCAGGCGGTGCACGCCGCCGCCACGGCCCGCGCGGCTGCCGACGCCGCCGGCAACCACACCGCACGCGCATGGGCGCTGTACGCCAGCGGCGAGGCACTGCTCGACACCGACCCCGACGGCGCGGCTGCTCGACCAGGCGATCGAGGCCGCCAGGCGGGTCGGCCGCGACTTCGTCGAGGGGGTCGCACTCGTCTCGCTCGCGTCGCTGTACGGGCGCCACGGCGACACCGACCGGGCCGTGGCGCTGTTCCGCGAGACGGTGGCCCACTGGCGCCGCCTGGGCGACTACACCCACCAGCTCACCACGCTGCGCAACCTCGTGCACCTGCTCGCCCGGATCGGCGTGGACGATGCCGCCGCCGTCCTGCACGGCGCGGTGACCGTGGGGTCCACACCCAGCTTCGGCGCGGAGGCCGAACGGCTCACTGCCGCGTGGGAGCATGCCCGCAAGCGCCTCGGCACCAGCGTCGCCGAGGCCGCGGCCGCGCGCGGCCGACACTTGCCCCTAACCGAGGTGGTCGACGAGGCGCTCGCCGCCCTCGATGCGCTGACGGGGGAGGCAACCTCCGCAGGTCGCCCGGTCGAGCCGTGACCGCTGCTGCCGCCGGCCCCAGGTGGCCGGTCCCTTCGCCGGCCGTGCCAGGCCGCGCTGCCGGATAGGGCCGTGTCAATCGACGACGGCCACGGTCTCGAGGTAGGTGTTCTCGACCATGGTGGTGCCGTCGGTGGCACGGTTGTAGCGGTCGAACACCGCGGCGAGGTCGGCGAGGAGATCGTCGCGCTGCTCGGGCCCGACCCGCTCGAGCGCGGTGAGCGTCGGACCGAACCATGAGGCGAACACCTCGACAGCGTGCTCGACCGAGCGGTAGTACTGCAGCGCCGGGCGCGGCTGGCTTTCGATCTCGGCGAGGCCGTCGCCGAGCAACTCCCGTACGCCGTCCTCGGTGCCCCACGCGAGCGGTGAGGGGGTGCCCGGCGGTGGCGGCGCGTAGCGCCCGTGGACCGAGAACAGATCGCCGCTCCACCCGTGCGGCATCGGGCTCGCTAGGCCGATCCGGCCGCCGGGCCGGCAGACGCGCAGCAGCTCGCTCGCCGCGGAGCGCTGGTCCGGGGCGAACTGCACCCCGTAGACCGACAGGACGACGTCGAACGCGTCGTCCTCGAAGGGCAGCTCCTGCGCGTCGCCGACGCGCCAGTCGACGTCATGACCTTCAGCATCGGCGCGCAATCGCGCACGCTCGATGAGTTCCGGCACGAAGTCGAGGCCGGCGACCTCGCAGTAGTGGCGGGCGGCGACGAGCGCGGCGGTGCCGGTCCCGCAGGCCACA
>SKSM01000201.1 GCA_007122985.1 Nitriliruptoraceae bacterium
CATCAACGCGTTCACCGACCACGACGGCGAACAGTTCCTACAAGAACGACTCGTGGCCTACATCGCCAACGCGGTCTACCCCGACTGAGCCTCCACCATGCTCAAGCGCTAACGCAATACGTCACTTGCTCGTAGTAGAGCGGCACGATCGGCGCCCCGTCGGCGATGATCGCCTGCAGTTCACGGACGATCTCGTCCCGCTCGTCGGCGACCAACAGTTCAGGGCTGGAGGATCAGCGCTCGCCCGATAGCGACGCGCTGCATCTGTCCGCCTGACAGTTCATGGGGGGTAGCGGCGTGTGTAGTTTCACGGCGGCCGCAGGTCGATCAAGCGGGTGACTTTCGTGCCGATCGCCTTGCCTGCCTCGACGCAACCGCGGGTCTTGAGCGACAGCACCTGGGATCGGATGATCCGAGCCGGCTGGGCCCAGGTCAGCAGCCCGATCACCAGGATCAGGTTCCAGAAGCTCGGGTCCAGGTAGGCGGCCAGCAGGATCATCAGGGGGGAACGGGATGACGAGGACCATGTCGACGAGACGCATCAGCGCGGCGTCGATGCGCCCGCCGAAGTAGCCAGCTACCAGGCCCACGAGGCAGCCGAGGACGATCGAGACGACGGCCGCCAACAGGCCGATCGAGAGCGACACGCGTGCGCCGACCAGGAGCTCGCTGAAGATGCCCTGTCCGACGTCGTTGGTTCCGACCGGGTGGGTGGAGTACAACCGCTGGAACAGACGGGCGACCAAGGCGTCCGAGTCAAGGGCACGATCAGCGGTGCGAAGATCGCGATCAGGGCGAAGAGGATCAGCATGCCGAGGCCGACCAGAGCCAGGCGGTTGCCCCCGAGCAGGCCCAGTACTCCGCGCTCCGACTTTCCTTGCAGGCCTCCCCGACACCGGCGCTCATCTCGCCCTCAGACCCGGACCCTGGGATCGAACAGTGGGTAGGACAGGTCGGCGACGATGTTGGCCGCGATCACGGTCAGGGTGATGAGCAGGAACGTCGCCTGCAGCACCGGGAAGTCCCGAGCCATCACCGACTGGAAGAGCAGTCTGCCAATCGCGGGGTAGGCGTACGACGGCCTCGATGACGACCGCGCCACTGACGATGAAGCCGAGGTTCAACATGAAGATGGTGAGCACAGGGAGCAAGGCGTTGCGCATGGCCTGGTGGTACTTCACGCGGCGTTCGGGGACTCCCTTGGCCCGGGCCATCGAGATGTAGTCCTACCGCAGCACGCTGAGCATCGAGTACCGCATCGTGAAGAAGACGCTGCTCACGCTGATCAGGACGAGCGAGGTCAGGAGCAGGATGAGGTGGTGGCCGATGTCGACCAACCGTTCCGAGCCCGTCAGCCCGCGGTAGGTGCTGTAGGCGCCGTCTACCGGGAACCATATCCGAGCAGGGCGGAGAAGACCGCGACGAGGATCATCCCGATCAAGCAGGAGGGCATCGCGGCGAGGAAGACGAACGTCGCGATCAGGCTGGCATCGGACCTCCCGCCTCGCTTCCAGGCGGCGACCGCGCCGACGAAGTCGCTGATGATCGTGCTGAGCACGAGGTTCGCCCCGGCGAGCAGCAGCGTCCACGGCCGCCGTTCGCCGCTGATGTCGCGATGGGTCGGCGCTGTTGGAAGGAGTACCCGAAGTCCCCCTGCGCGAGGTACACGACGTAGCGGCCGAACTGTCGCGGCAAGGACTGGTCGATCCGTGCTGCTCCATGACGGCCTCGCGCTGCGCCGTGGTCATCAACCCCACGTTCTCGCCGGCGAAGAGGGCCAGGGGGTATCGGGCGTCATGCGGGGCAGTAACAAGTTCAGGACATCGTCGCCACGATCAACAGCAGATCCTGCAACATCCGGCCGGTCAGCAGACGTCCGAGCATCAGCGCACCCCGCCAGTCCCGCAGATCGATCCACGCACGCCTCGCATCATGCCGCGGTCTCTCCAACGTCCTCCAATCCGCGCGATCGGCGCATGGAGGCAGACCGGCGTTCGGAGGTGAATAGAGACTTTCGCATCTCCGTGGTGCAGAATAGATTCATCCACATTGCCTCCTTGCGAGAGTTGCGCGGCTGGATAACGGCGTCCGGCCGACCGACAGGGAGCCGGGTCGATGGCTGGATCGATGGGTCGGACGAACGAGAAGGCGGAGGTGGACGTGCGGTCAGCAAACGTCAGCCGCCTCGGTGAGCGCTTGACAGGCGTCCGCTTGCCTCCGATTCAGCTGCGCCTGGGCCGCCACATTATGTCGCGCCGACGGGAAGCCGCGCCGTTGTCGAGCACGGAGCTTGCCGAACGGATCGGTGTCAGCCAGGCGACGGTCACCCGGGTCGCGGTCGTCCTCGGGCACGCGGGGTTCAACGAGATGCGGGCCCAACTGCGTCGGATGCTCTACGACGGGCAGCCGGATACCGGGGTGCAGCCGGTGGCCCAGGAGTCGTTCGAGAACCTGGAAGCGCTGCACGAGTTACTGGAAGACCCGGCACCCCTGGAGCGTGGGGCTGGGCTGCTCGCCGGCTCCTGCCCGCTCCCGTTCCGGCCACCCGAATCTCGGCGCCACTCGGCCGCATCTCCGTCTCCCGGCCCGAGCGCTGCCACCCGGACGTGCCCCTCATCGACGGTGGCGACAGCATCGGCGCCAACCGGCTGGCGTCGGCGGTCCACGCGAGCCCGTTCGCACTGCTGTCTGTCAACCTCCCTCGGCCCGCCAAAGAGACGCTCACCATGTTGGAGCTGGCCAGCGACCTCGACCTGCGGATCGGGATGATCACCGATCTCTCACCGGCCCCGGGGGACTCCCGTGCGGACCCCGCCTTCGCCACCCTGCTCGGAAGCGGCCTGGTCTTTGACTCCCACGCCGCGCCGACGGTCTTCGCGTCCATCCTGGTGGACGCGATTAGCGATGTGAAGGGGCCGGCCGGCCAGGGGCAGCTCGAGGTCCTCGAGGAGCTCGCGGGCAGGAGAGGCACCTCCGTGTACTGAGGATCTGGCCCCGACCCGTCCGAGACGGTCACGTGCGTCACAGCACGCCCCCATCCACGCACCGATGGAGACACCATGCAGCCCACCTCGTCGAGCGCCGCCCGCGCGGCCGACCGTACCCGGGTCGAGGTCCATGGCGGGCCACTCTCGCCTGCCGACGTCATCTTGGTGGCACGCCACGATGCCCGTGTGGAGGTGACCGCGGAAGCGCGTGCGGCGGTGGACCGTTCCCGCGGGCACGTCGAGCGGCTCGCGGCGGGCGATCAGCCAGCGTATGGGGTCTCGACGGGGTTCGGCGCGCTCGCGACGCGTCACATCCCGGCCGAGATGCGGGCCAAGCTCCAACGTTCGCTGATCCGGTCGCACGCGGCCGGGTCGGGTCCCGAGGTGGAGCGCGAGGTGACCCGCGCGATGATGCTGCTGCGGCTGCGGACGCTGGTCTCGGGCCATGCCGGCGTGCGGCGCGAGGTCGTCGAGGCGCTGGCTGGCCTGCTCAACGCCGGGGTGGCCCCGGTCGTCCCCGAGCACGGCAGCCTGGGTTGCTCGGGTGACCTCGCTCCGTTGTCCCATGTCGCGCTCGCCTTGATGGGTGAGGGGCAGGTGCGTGATCGCGACGGTGAGCTCCGTGACGCCGCCGACGCACTTCCCGCTGCCGGTCTGGCCCCCGTCGAGCTCGCCGCGAAGGAGGGGCTCGCGCTGATCAACGGCACCGACGGCATGCTCGGCATGCTGGTCCTGGCCGTGTTCGATCTCGCGCAGCTGTGGCGGGTCGCGGACCTCGGTGCGGCGATGAGCGTCGAGGCGCTGCTGGCCACCGATCGGGTGTTCGCGGCGGAGCTGATGGCGCTGCGGCCGCATCCCGGCCAGCAGGTCAGCGCGGAGAACCTGCGCCGGCTCCTCGACGGCTCTGGCATCGTGGCGAGCCACCGCACCCCGGACTGCAACCGGGTGCAGGACGCCTACTCGCTACGCTGCACCCCGCAGGTCCACGGCGCGGCGCGGGACAGCCTCAACCACGCCGAGATGGTCGCCAGCCGTGAGCTGGCCAGCGCGATCGACAACCCGATCGTGACCACGGACGGCCGAGTGGAGTCCAACGGCAACTTCCACGGCGCGCCCGTGGCCTACGCGCTCGATCTGCTCGCGATCCCGGTCGCGGACGTGGCGTCGATGTCGGAGCGGCGCACCGACCGCTTCCTCGACGTCGACCGCAACCAGGGGTTGCCGGCGTTCCTGGCCGACGATCCCGGAGTCGACTCCGGGCACATGATCGCCCAGTACACCCAGGCGGGCATCGTCTCGGAGCTCAAACGGTTGGCGGTACCCGCCTCGGTGGACTCGATCCCGTCGTCGGCGATGCAGGAGGACCACGTCTCGATGGGATGGTCGGCGGCTCGCAAGCTGCGGCGGTCGATCGACGGGCTGACGCGGGTGCTCGCGATCGAGGTGCTGACCGCCGCGCGGGCGATCGACCTGCGCGCGCCGCTGACGCCGGCGACCGGCACGGGTGCG
>SKSM01000129.1 GCA_007122985.1 Nitriliruptoraceae bacterium
CCAGACACCCACCGGCCAGCACCCGCGCCCCCTGCTCCCGAGCACGACCGCAGAACTCCTCGATCAGCCGGGTCTTGCCCACCCCGGCATCCCCACCCACCAGCACCACCGACGGCCGGCCCAACGGCGCACGCCGCAGCATCGCCTCGAGCTGGTCGAGTTCCTCGACCCGCCCCACCAAACCGCGCAGATCGGCCGGCGCCCTCATGCCCCCACGATACGACCGTGAACCCGCTCTTGTGTAGCAGGCCGCCGCCGTAGCAGCCATCGACCGGTGAGAACATCACCGGCCTCGTGCAGCAGCCCCCGTGCCGAGCGGCGACGGCGTTCCTGCCGGCGCGGACGTGTGGTGGCGAACCGCCGCTCCTGTTCATAGGCGACATGCGCATCAACGGCGAGTGGGTGAAGGGAGTTCATGGCGTCATCTCCTGTTTACGACACCACCACCGTCTCCCTAAGACCCTACGCACAACATCAGGCGGACACCTCAGATCCGGCCACGAACCGGCTTAGATGGCACAGCACAGCGACACCCGTCCGGCGAAGCCCCCACCCTCCGGCAACCAGCCGGAGCGCGCCCACGGTCAGACCGCTATTCCGCGAGGACAGCTCGGCCCGTGTGGCGCACCACCGTGGACGTCGGACACCCCGATCTTGCGGGCCAAGGTCGGAGGAGCCGGGCGGCGGACCAGGGGTGGGTGGACGTTCCGAAGCCAGCCGCACGTCTGGTTGCGTCGGGATCCTCAATCCACGCTGGCGATGAACTCGAGGACGACGTCGGAGAACACGTCGGGGGCGATCACATGGGCGATGTGGGCCTGCCCCTCGAGCGTCGCGACCGCACTGTGGGGGATGGCAGCAGCCAGCGAGGCGACGCCCTCCGCGAAGAGGTCCGGGGATCGGCTCCCGAGGATCAGCTGCGTGGGAGCCGCGACCTGGGAAGCGTCGACGCTGGAGACCCATGTCTCGGTTCGAAGCTCCCGGGGGACGGTGTGTGCGTTGCTGAGGAAGCGCGCGAAGACGGCAGGTGCCGCTTTGAGCATGTCGACAACCGGCTCCTCACCGATGGCGCGGAAGAAGGTCCGAAGCACCTGCTCGCGATCCCCCGCGGCCAGTGCCCGCTCGCACTCGTCTGCCACAACGGTGACATCGACGTGATCGTTCATCGCGATCGGCGGCTCGTATAGCACGAGGCTTCGCAGCTCCAGACCGCCCGCCGCAGCTGCGAGGGCGATCAGCGCACCGTATGAGTGCGCGATGACGTGTGGCGGCTCGTCGAGCGTGCGCACGACCGCCGCGAGGTCCTCGGTCTCTCGTTCGGGGTCGTAGGGCTCGCCAGCCCCCGACCGCCCGCGGCCTCGACGATCAACCGACAACAGGCTCAGTCGTTCGGCAAGATGCGGTCCGGTCGACGCCCAACCGGTGCTGTCATCGCTGGTCCCGTGGAGCAGCAGTGCCGGATCGCCTGAGCCCGAGCGGTGCCAACCGATCTCGGTGCCGTCAGCGGACACGACCCGATCGTCTCGATCTTCGCTCACAACGTCACCCCATCTCTGCGCAGCGGTTCACAAGACCGGCGGGGCCCCGCTTCTACCGCTCACGGCGGGCCACCCGAACGTTGCCCGCCATCGCCCGGCGCGGTCAACCTCCTTCGTGGCGACGTTCCCCCGCCGACGCCCGTGCCGTTCAGCACCTGACCGCTAGAGAGCAACCCACTGCTTGGAGCCGACGCGCTTGACCAGCCCGTCGCGCTTGAGGCTGTTCAAGGTGCCGCCGATGCTGCGCGGGGGAACCTCCCGACCGGCCTCGTGTAGGGCCGCAAGGATCTCGGCTGGCGCGAGGGCACCGCGGGCATCGTGGAGCACCGCGAGGACGGCCTCGCGCAACGTGTCGGCCTGCCGCACCGGCGGCGGCTCGGCCTCGACGCCCCGGCGTAGGCGCTCGTACTCGGCGATGCGCCCGTTGAGCTTGGCTTCAGCGGCCGCCACCTCTTCGCGCGCCTCGTCGATCTCTGCCTCGAGCTGCGCCAGCCGCTCCGCTCTCGTCACCATGCCTGGCACGATACCGCGCAAACGCAATCATTTCACAACTTGCGTATTTGCGTTTCTACCGAGGAGGGGGTGAGCTGGTTGCCACCGGTAGCCTGCCGCCGACCATGGTCACCATGGTTGGAACGCGTTCCACTTCGCGCGGAGGTCCACACGGGGCTAGGCGCGGAGGCCCCGCCCCCGTAGCTCAGGCGGATAGAGCAACCGCCTCCTAAGCGGTAGGTCACAGGTTCGAATCCTGTCGGGGGCGCACGTCGCACGCGCGGTTGGGCTTCACCCGAGGAGCAGCTCGAAGCCGACCACCGCCGCGAGCCCGACGCCGATCGTCAGCAGCACGTTGCGGGCGACGATCGCGACGACCAGCGCCACGAGCCCCGCGAGCGGGCGTGGCCCGAGGAGGACCACCTCGCCGTCGGGTCGCAGGACCGCCGGGGCGATCAGCGCCGCCAGCGCAGCGGCGGGGATCAGCTGCAGCAGCTCGAGCACGGGTGGCGGCAGCCGCTCGAGACGGCCAGCCGCCAGCAGGAAGCTGCCGCGGGCCGCGAAGGTCAACATCCCCGCAGCGATGATGACGACCCACGCGGTGGTGACCAGGCTCATGAGCGCCTCCGACGCAGGTGCACCAGGTAGCCCGTGCCGACCCCGGCCAGGGTCGCCAGCGGCATGCCCAGGTTCGCCGGCAGTGGGTCGGCCAGCACGGCCACACCGGCCCCGACGACGGCAGCGACCACCGACGGTCGGTCGGTGATCGTGGGGACCAGCAGGCACAGGAACACCAGGGGAATGGCGAACCCGAGCGGCACCGCGTCGGGGACGGCGTCGCCGACGACGACCCCCAGCACGTTGACGGCCTGCCAGCTCGCCCACAGCACGAACCCCGCGCCCACGTAGTACCACCAGTGCACGACCGCCGGCCGCGTGGTGTCGCGGAAACGCGCGATGCTCAGGGCGTAGGCCTGGTCGGTCAGCAGATAGGTCGCGATCACGCGGCGGCCGACCGGCTCCCGGGTCAGGTAGGTGCCGAGCGACGCGGAGTACATCGCCATGCGCAGGTTGATGACCGCGGCGGTGAGGATGGCCACCCACGCCGGTGCACCGCCACCGACCAGATCGACGGCAGCGATCTGCGCGGCACCGGCGAACACCAGCGACGAGAAGCCGAGCGCCTCCGGCAGGCCGAGCCCGGCCTCGACCACCGCGACCCCGGCCACCAGCCCGAACGGGATGATACCGAGCAGCACCGGCGCGATGTCGATCGCACCGGCGCGAAAGCTTCCCCGGGCCGTCGAGGTGGTGGGTTCGTTGGACACCAGCGCAGCCTGTCACGTCCAGCGCCGGTACCGCCAACCGGGCGCCCCCGGCCGCGTCCAGCGCACATCGTCGAGGCGTCTGTCGTCCCCCGTGGTCGTCCCCGGACGTCGTCATCCGAACGTCGTCGCCCGACCGTCGTCAGTCCAGCCGTCGAGCGCCGTCCGCGGCGTGGCACACGTGCACCGCCGGCTCCCGGTGCGGGAACCGGGTGCGGTAGCCCGCCGCCACCTCGGCGCCCAGGCGCTCGGCGGCGTCGCGGGCCACCAGCGCCACGATCGAGCCGCCGAAGCCCCCGCCGGTCATGCGCGCGGCGGTGGCGCCGGCATCGACGCTGAGCTCCACCAGCGCGTCGAGCTCAGGGATCGACACCTCGAAGTCGTCACGCAGGGAGGTGTGTCCGGCCGCGAACAGCTCGCTGACCACGTCCAGCTCACCGGCGTCGAACGCGGCTACGACCGCGCGAACCCGGGCGTTCTCGCACACCACGTGGCGCAGTCGCCGTGCCGGAAGCTCCTCGAGCTCGTCCAGCAGCGGGTCCAGCTCGGCGGGGTCGACATCGGCCGGTCGACGGCCACCGAGCACGGGCAGCGCCGCGGCGAGCTCCCGGGTGCGCTGCTCGTACCCGGACGACTCGAGCTGCCGTTGCACGCCGCTGTCGACGATCACCAGGACGTGGTCGCGAGGCAGCGGCACGGTGCGGTGGTCCAGCGTGCCGCAGTCGAGCAGCACCGCGCGGTCCGCCCGTCCCAGGATGGAGGCGGCCTGGTCCATGATCCCCGACGGCACGCCGACCGCCCGGTGTTCGGCGCGCCGGCACAGCGCGGCGATCTCCATGGCGTCGAGGTGGACATCGACCGCATCGATCAGCGCGATCGCCAGCACCACCTCGAGCGCAGCCGACGACGACAGCCCGGCGCCCTGCGGCAGGTCGGAGGCCAGCTCACCGGTGAAGCCGACCGGGGGGCGTCCGGCCGCGGTGAGCTCGGCCGCCACCGCGGCCACGAACCGCCCCCACCCCTCGCCCGGCTCGGAGCCGTCAGCTGCGACGTCGACCGCGCCTGGCGCGTCGGCCGAGGTCAGCCGCAGCCGGTCA
>SKSM01000323.1 GCA_007122985.1 Nitriliruptoraceae bacterium
CCCGGCAGCCGCGGCCTGCGCTTCACCGTGACCGGCTGATCACGCAGGGCCGCGGCCGCGCGGCCGCGCCTCGCGGCGGCGGGACACGTTGGCCGGATCAACCGGACAAACCGCCCCGACGACCCCGCCGCGGCCGGCCGGTCCAACGCCACCCACCCAGCCGGGGCACATCGTCCGGATCAACCGGACAAACCGCCCCGACGACCCCACCGCGGCCGGCCGGTCCGACGCCGCCACCCCGGCCGGGCGCGCTCAGGCCACGACGCCGCTGACCTCGACCCCGGCACGCGCATAGAAGGCCCGCACCGCGTCGAGGTAGCCGGCCGGGTCCTCCATCATCGGCACGTGGCCGACGCCGGGCAGGACCGCAAGCTCGACGTCCGGCCGTCGCTCGAGCGTGGCGTCGATCGTCGCCCGCCGGACCAGCCGGTCGGCGTCGCCCCACACCAGCAGCGTCGGCGCGGCCACCGCGTCCAGAGCCCGGTTGAGCCTGCGGCCGGACAACAGGGCGGCCATCAGCGACTCACCTGCGGCGACCATCCCGTCCAGCCGCCACGGGGTGCGCATCCCGTAGGCGGTGTTCTCGATGCCGATCTGCCGCAACGGTTCGCGCACCCGGGTCGGGTCGGCGTGGGACAGCGACTGGTTGAGCGCGTGCAGGGTCTCCGCGGTGTGTTCGGCGTACAGCCGGCTCAGCACGCGGTAGCCGAGCCGCGGGACCGTGAACGGCGCGAAGGTCCGCAGGGTGTCGCGATCGATGTCGCGAAGGTGGCTGCGCGGCGCCGGCAGCACCGGATCGACGAGCACCAGCCGTTCGACCCGGACCGGCTCCGCTTCGGCGAGCAGGACCGCCAGCGTCCCACCCATCGAGTTGCCGTGGACGGTGACGACATCGACATCGAGGTGGCGCAGCAACGCCCGCAGGAAGCTCACGTTGGCGCGCAGGTTGCTGGCCCCGGGGCGGGGTGGCTCGGTGCGCCCGAACCCGGGCAGGTCCGGCGCGACCACCGGCCCCACCGCGGCGAGGTCGCCGATCACGTCGAGCCAGTTGGTCGCGGCTCCCCCGAGCCCGTGGACCAGCAGCTGGGTCGGTCCGTCGGTCGGACCGTCGGCCGGACCGTCGGCCCGCAGCAGGTGGACGGGGGTGCCCGCCACCTCGACGAGCTCGCTGCGGATCCCGGCCCACTGCTCGTCGCGCTCGCCCCAGTCGTGGTGCATCGCCGTCCTCGTCGTCGCAGGTCGCAGGTCAGGGTAGGCGGCGGCGCGGACACGACCGACTCGGGCGACCCGGGCCGGACCGAGCCCGGGCCGGACCGAACCCGGGCCGGACCGGGCCCGGACACCCCGGCGGTCACGGCCCCGGGAGACCGCCATGCTGCAGCGACCGGGCGATCACGGTGCGCAGGATCTCGTTGGTGCCCTCGCCGATCGCCATCAGCGGTGCGTCGCGGTAGAGCCGCTCGACCTCGAACTCCTGGGAGTAGCCGTAGCCACCGTGGATACGCATCGCCTCGAGCGAGGCGCGCAGCGCCACCTCGGAGCTGAACAGCTTGGCCATGCTGGACTCGGTGTCGGCACGCTCCCCCCGGTCGAGTTTGGCCGCGGCCCAGTAGGTCATCAGCCGGGCCGCCTGCAGCTCGGTCGCCAGGTCCGCGAGCTTGAGCTGGATGGCCTGGAAGTCGCCGATCGGCCGGCCGAAGGCCTCGCGCTGCCGGGCGTAGCCGGACGCGGCGTCGTAGGCCGCCTGGGCGACCCCGACGCTGCGGGCGGCGACGTTGACCCGGCCGGTTTCCAGTGCGGACAGCGCCTGCTGCATCCCGCGGCCCTCCACCCCGCCGAGCAGCGCGTCGGACGGCACCCGCACGCGATCGAGCACCACCTCGCAGGACTCGGGCCCCTTGTAGCCGAGCTTCGGGATGTCCCGGGAGACGGTGAAGCCGTCGCTGGCGGTGTCGACCAGCAGCACGCTCATGCCGCGGTGGCGCGGCTCGGCGGCCGGGTCGGTCTTGACCAGCACCGGCAGCATCCCGGCGTGACGGGCGTTGGTGATCCAGGTCTTGGTCCCGCTGACCACGTAGTGGTCGCCGTCGCGCACCGCGCGGGTGGAGATCCCCTGCAGGTCGCTGCCGGCCTCCGGCTCGGTCAGGCCGATGCCGGTGCGCAGCTCGCCGGAGGCCAGCTCGGGCAGGTAGCGCCGCTTCTGGTCGTCGGTGCCGTGACGGGCGATCATCCAGGCCGACAGCGAATGGGTCCCGATGACCCCGGCGATGCCCATCCAGCCGCGCGAGATCTCCTCGAAGGTCAGCGCGAAGGACACCGCATCGACGTCCAGCCCGCCGTACTCCGCGGGGACGGTCAGCCCGAACAGCCCCATCTGCCGCAGGTGCTCGACGATCTCGGTCGGGTAGCGCCCGGCGTGCTCCCACTCCCGTGCCACCGGCACGATTTCGCGGTCGACGAAGTCACGCAGGGAGTCGCGGTAGGCCTGCTGCTCCTCGGTCAGGCGGAAGTCCACGGCTCCTCTTTCGTCACAGCCGGATCGTCGCAGTCGGATGGCGCGGGGTCAGGCGGCGTCGAGCTGCCGCGCCAGCTCCCCCGGGTCGGTCACCGGCAGCTCGCAGGCCAGGTCGCGGCAGACGTAAGCCGCGGGCCGGCCCGCCACCTCACCGCGGCCCGCCAGCAGCGGCACCACGTCGCCGTGGTCCGGCTCGGCCACGACCACGACCAGGCCCGGACGCACCGTGTCGTGCGCCACCTCGACGAGCGTGTCACGGTCAGCTCCGGGCCGGCCGACGATCGCCAGCTCGCGCGGGCCGGCGGCCAGCGCCTCGAACTGACATAGCGTCCAGCCGTAGCCGGTCGGCATGCGGGCCACCAGCGGCTGGAACAGCCGCAGGCCGGACTCGGCCCGGTCGCGCCAGGCGAGGTCGCCGGTCAGCCCGGCCAGGGTCAGGCACACCTCGATCATGACCGAGCTGCCCGCCGGCACCGCGTTGTCGAAGCGGTCCTTGGGCCGGGCGTAGAGCGATTCGGCGTCGTGCGCGGTCTGGAACCAGCCGCCCTCGGCCTCGTCGTGGAACCGGTCGTGGGCGTCGGTGGCCAGGGCCAGCGCCCGCTCGAACCACACCGGCTGACCGGTCGCCTGGAACAGCTCGAGGTCCGCCAGTGCGAGCAGGGCGTGGTCCTCGAGGAACCCCGGCACGCTGACCCGGCTGCCGCGGCTGGCGTGGTAGAGCCGCCCGTCGACCACGTGCGCGTCGTGCAGCGCGGTTGCGGCGGCCGCGCCGGCCGCGACCCAGTCGGGCTCGTCCAGCAGGCTGCCGGAGCGCACCAGGCCTCGGACGGTCAGCGCGTTCCAGTCGGTCAGGACCTTGTCGTCGACGGCCGGGGGGACGCGCTGGAGGCGGTGGGCGAGCAGGGTGGCGCGCACCTGCTCCCACTGCGCCTCGAAGTCGTCTGCGTCGAGCCCTTCGGCAGCGGCGAACTGCGCGCGCGGGACCGGCTCGTGCAGGACGTTGACCCCGTCCCAGTTGCCGTTCGGACGCGCCCCCAGGAACCGCGTCCACCGGTCGGGGTCGTAGCCGGCCTCGGTGAGCACCTCGACCAGCTCGTCGTAGGGCCAGGTGAAGTACTTGCCCTCGACCCCCTCTGAGTCGGCGTCGGTGGCGCTGACGAACCGGCCGTCGGGGGCGCGAAGCTCGCCCAGCAGGTAGGCGGCGGTGCTGTGGGCCACCCGGGCCAGGTCCTCCCGGCCGGCGAGCAGCGCACCGGCGGCGTAGGCCGGCAGCAGCAGCGCGTTGTCGTAGAGCATCTTCTCGAAGTGTGGGACCAGCCACGTGGCGTCGGTCGAGTACCGCGCGAACCCGCCACCGAGCTGGTCGTGGATGCCGCCACGCGCCATCGCGTCCAGGCTGTGCACCGCGGCGTCGAGGCTGCCGGCATCGCCGGTGCGGGCGTGGTGGTGCAGCAGCCACTCGATGGTCATCGCCTGAGGGAACTTGGGCGCCTGGCCGAACCCTCCGTGCTCGCGGTCCCAGGCCCGCTCGACCGTCAGCTGCGCCGCGGCGTCGACCACATTGGGATCGAGCTGATCGGCCGGTTCGCCGTCGCTGTGCTCGGCGATCGCGGTGGCGATGTGCTCTGCGGAGCCGAGCACCTCGTCACGCCGCTGCTCCCACGCCTCGCTGACCGCGGTGATCACCCGCGGGAAGTCGGGCATCCCGTGGCGGGGCTCCTTGGGCCAGTAGGTGCCGGCGTAGAACGGTGCGCCGCCGGGCGTGAGGAACACGCTCATCGGCCAGCCACCGTGGCCGGTCATCGCCTGGACGGCCTGCATGTAGACCTGGTCGACGTCCGGCCGCTCCTCGCGATCCACCTTGACGCAAACGAACCGCTCGTTGAGCAGCGCGGCGACGTCCTCGTCCTCGAACGACTCGTGGGCCATCACGTGGCACCAGTGGCAGGCGCTGTAGCCCACCGACAGGAAGATCGGCACGTCGCGGCGCCGGGCCTCGGCGAAGGCCTCGTCGCCCCACGGCAGCCAGTCCACCGGGTTGTCGGCGTGCTGGAGCAGGTACGGCGAGGTGGTGTCGGCGAGCCGGTTGGCCATCGTGACGGATCCCTCGGGTCAGTGGCCAGACGACCGTACCGGCGGTGTCGTGCTGGCCGCCGGGGCGGTGGTGCCGTCGGCGTGGCCGGGGCGGGTTGTCCGGTTGATCCGGACAAAGGGCCCCGGCCGGGTGGCCGCGCGCGGCGCAGACGCGGTGGCGCGTCCGGCGAGCAGGATCAGGCCGGCTGGTGGTCGGAGGCGAAGAAGCCGGTCAGCGCCTCGGCAAGTTCCCGCGGGTGGGTCAGCGGGGCGGCGTGCCCGGCGCCGGGGATCTCGTACACCGCTGCGCTCGAGACCTCATCGGCCACATACCGCGCACTGGCGGCGAACCACGGCTTGGTGTCGGAACCGTGCAGCGCCAGCACCGGAGATGAGATCGCCTCGAGCACGGCCGGATCACCAGGCGTCGGGCCCTGGTACTGCCTTGCTTGCTGGAAGAAGCCGAGCAGGTTCGGGACGTAGCGCCCCGCGGCCTCGAAGTAGCCGGCGCCGTCGGCCACGGCGAGCTCCTCGTCGTTGAAGGACCAGTCGGCGGCCAGCGCGCGAACCGCCTCGGTCATCCTGCCCTCGGCGGCCAGCTCGCCCATGTGGACGACGGCGCCACCGACGATCGCACGCTGCTGGTCGTCCATCAGGCTCTGCACCCCAAGCTCGAACGGGGCAACCGCATCCACCGCGTCGGACTGCGCGGCGGCGGTGAAGGCCAGGCTGGCGCCGGCAGACCATCCCACGAGGCCGGTCGGCTGCCCGATGCTCTCGACGTAGGCGATCACGTCGTCGACCAGCCGGCCGAAGCTCAGATCGGGGTGCTCGCCGCTGAGGCCACGGCCCCGCATGCTCGGCAGATAGCAGGCGAACCGGTCGGTCAGGTGTGGCAGCAGCGCCTGCCAGTCGAGGTCGCCGTCACCCAGGTTCCCGTGGACGAACACCAGCGGTGGACCCTGGCCGTGGACGGTCCCACCGATGGTGACGCCGTCGGTGGTGGTCACCTCATGGGTGCGCTGGCTGCTCATGTGCGGTCTCCTGGGTCTTGGACGGATGGACGCTCGAGCCGACTATGCCACCGTCCGCCCCCGGTGTCCTGTGTTCAGGCGGGCTGGTGGTCGGAGGCGAAGAATCCGATGAGCGCCGCAGCGAGCGCCTCAGGGTGGGTCAGCGGGGCGGCGTGCCCGGCGCCGGGGATCTGCTGCACCGTTGCGTCGGGGACGTGGTCGGCCACGTGCCGCACGCTGGTGGCCATGAACGGTTTGGTCTCCGAACCGTGCAGCACCAGCACCGGACACCGGATCGCACCGAGCACGACCGGACTGTCCGGCAATGGCCCGTCGTACTCGCGCAACTGCTGGAAGAAGCTCAGCATGGTCGGCACGTACCGTCCCGTCGCCTCGAAGTAGCCCGCGTCCTCGGCAACGGCGATGTCGTCGTCGTTGAAGGGATACCCAGCGAACGCGCGAGCCGCCTCTGCCAGCCTGCCGTCTGCGGCCAGCTCGCCCGCGCGGGCGACGGCGCCACCGAGCGCCGCTAGCTCCTGCTCGTCCATCACGCTGTTGGCGACAGGCTCGAGGGCGGCCACCGCAGCCGCCGCGTCGGACTGCGCGGCCACGGCCAGTGCCTGGTTGGCGCCGCCAGACCAGCCCACCAGCCCGGCCGGCTCGTGGAGGCTGTCGACGTAGGCGTGGATGTCGTCGACCACCCGATCGATGCTGAGGTCGGGATGGTCGCCGCTCAGGCCCCGGCCCCGGATGCTCGGCAGATGGCAGGTGAACCGGTCGGTGAGGTGTGGCAGCAGCGCCTGCCAGTCCAGGTCACCATCGCCGATGATCCCCTGCAACAACACCAGCGGGGGCCCCTGGCCGTGCACGGTGCCAACGATGGCGACGCCGTCGCTTGTGGTCACGTCGTGGGTGCGTTGGTTGCTCATGTGCTCTCTCCTCGCATCTGGTAGGGCATATCCGAAACGATGGCGCAGCAGGCGTCGGAGAATGTCACCCGCCCGGGTACGTCTGCCGCGGCCAGGGGCCACCACACAGCCGCTATGCCGTATCCGACGCCTGCTCTGCGAGCACCAGCTCACCCAGCTTTTCCAGGGATGCCCGCATCTCCCTGCGCAGTGGCCCCTTGCGGATCGGGACCAGGACGTGCTTGAGGAAGAAGGTCTTGACATGCAGCTCGCACGTGACCGTGACCTTGGAGCCGGTCGTGGTGGGATCCGCGGTCCAGGTCCACAAGGCATACGAGGGGTTGTTGCCTGCACGCTTCGAGCGATGGACGAACCGGCGGTTCGCTCGATCGAGCTCGACCACCTCGGAGTCGCTGCTCCACGTGGATCCGTTCGCCTTGACGCGCACGGTCCACGCGGCGCCCTCCGTCAACGTCGCAGGCCGACGAACCACGTCCTTGATCCGTTCGTTCCACGACGGCAAGCCGTCGATGTCGATGATCCGTGAGAAGACGGCTTCCGGCGAAGCCGCGATGTCTCGGCTGTGGGTGATGACGTCGGTCATGGTTCGTACCTCCACGGGCTGTGTCCGGCTGTGTGTCCGCGGTTGCGCCTGCCACGATGACGCAGGAGACGCCGGAGAAGGTCACCCGGCCGGCTACGTCTTCTGTGGCCAGGGGTGCTACAGGTCGCGGCGGGCGACCTCGGCGGCGAGATCGGCGCGACCTTCGACCTCCACCTTGGCGTAGACGCGGGTCAGGTGCTTCTTGACCGTGTTGACGCTCATGAACAGGCGTTCGCCGATCGCGGAGTTGGTGTGGCCCTCGGCGACCAGCCGCACGACGTCGCGTTCAACCGGGGACAGCGACGCCCAACCGATCAGCGGGCGTTGCCGCTCACCCCGGCCCCGACGGGCATAGGCGACCGCATCCTCCAGCGACAGCTCGCCGCCGGCGCCCCAGCATGCGGTCGCCGCGGTGGCCTCCAGCGCGGCGTCCGCCGTGCTGCGGGCATCCTCGAAGCGCTCGGCCTGCACCGGAAACCGCACGATGCCACGGTCGTCGTGGAACCGTTGCGAGGCGCCGAGCAGCCGCAGGACCCGTTCGGGCTCGCCGAGGGCTGCGGCCAGCTCGGCGAGCGTCTCGAGCGCCGCGGCGGCCCCGACCCGGTCGCCGTAGTCGGCCAGGACCGCCAGGCCGTCGTGGGCCAACTCCCAGGCGGTGTCGAGATCGCCGTGCTGTTCGGACAGCTGGGCGAGGCCGAGAGTCGAGCGGCCCAGCGGCAGCGACAGCTGCGGGTCGGTCGACAGCATGCGGCTGGCCTCCAGGTGCGCTCGCGCGTCGTCGTGGCGCTGGTCGACCTGTGCGAGCGCACCCCGCAGCCAAGCGCCCAGGGCTTCGTCCCAGCGGCTGCCGCCCTCACGGCCGATCCGCACCATCCCTTCGGCCGTGACCCGAGCGCTCTCGAGATCACCGCAGGCGTAGGCCGCCATTGCGAGCCACGGACGCAGCAACCGGTCGTAGAGGGTTGCCTCCAGCCGGTGTTCTCGCAGGACCGCCTGTGCCGTTGACAGCAGGTCCTGTGCCCGAGCGTGATCGCCGTGCAGAACCGCAGCCGCGCCCAGCCCGGCAAGCCCGATCGCCTCCCACCCGGGACGGCCCACCTGCCGGGCGAGCTCGACAGCGCGACCAGCATGGTGGCGTGCCTGGTCGATCCGGCCGGAGAGCACCGGCCACAGCCCGAGGTTCGCATGGGCTGCGGGCAGCTGGAACGCGAGGTCGTTCTCCTCGCACACCTCGATCGCCTGCTCGTACAACCGGCAGCCGGCGTCGATCGAGCGACTCAGGTACGGCGCCCCGCCGGCGAACCCCACGACGAAGACGAAGGTCGCGGGATCCTCGCTCTGCCTGCCGCGTCGGACCGCCTCCTCGACGTCGGCGTCGACCTGCTCGCCGGTCGAGCGACCGGACATGGCCCCTGACCAGGCCCGTTGGGCCAACCCGAGCGCGAGCACACCGCCCGCATCAGCGGCGCGTGCCGCCGCGACCGCCTGGCTCGCCGACCGATGGACCCTGGCCGGCTCGCCACCGGTGAACGCCAGCAACGCCGCCGCGGTGGTCAACGCCCGTGCGCGCTGGTCGTCACTGACGTTCGGGGCATCGGCTGCGTCGTGCAGGCGTCGGTGGATCTCTGTGGACAGGCCGCGCTCGAACCAGAAGCGCACGATCGGCTCGGTGATGCCCACCAGCCCGTGCAGGTCCCCAGAGGCTGCCGCCCAGTCCATCGCGGCACGCAGATCATCCAGATCCGCCACCAGCCGCGCCCTCCAGGGCTCAGGCTGCCCACCGGTCAGGCCTTGGTGCGCCCGGCCGGCCAGCTCGAGGTAGAAGGCCAGATGGCGGCCACGCACCCGGTCGGCATCGTCCAGCTCGTCCAGCCGGCGCCGCGCGTAGATCCGGATGGTCTCCAGCAGCCGGTAACGGGCCCGGCCGTGACGTTCGACCACCTCCACCAACGACTGGTCTACCAGCCCCGCCACCAGCTCGAGCACGTCGTCGCGGTCGATGCCATCGCCGGCCACCGCCGCCTGCGCGGCATCCAGCGCGAACGAGCCCGCAAACACCGACAGCCGCGCCAACGCCAACCGCTGGGCGTCGTCCAGCAGCTGGTAGCTCCAGTCCAGCGACGCCTCCAGGGTCTGCTGGCGTGCCGGCACACCGCGCGGGCCGCCGGTCAGCAGTCCGAAGCGATCCGACAGGCCGGCCGCGATCTGGGCCGGAGCCAGCACCCGTACCCGGGCCGCCGCCAGCTCGATCCCCAACGGGATCCCATCCAGCCGCCGACAGATCTCGGCCACCGCCGCGGCGTTGTCGTCGTCGATCCGGAAGTCCGTGGCCACCTGCCGGGCCCGCACCTCGAACAGCCGCACCGCCTCCGCGGCCGCGACCGTGCTGGCAGCACCCGCGTCGGGGTCGGGCACCGCCAACGGGGCGACCTCGAAGCTCGTCTCACCCGCCACCGCCAACGGGACCCGGCTCGTCGCCAACACCCGCAGTTGCGGACATGCCGACACCAGCCCGGAAACCAGCCGCGCGCATGCCTCGACGAGGTGCTCGCAGTTGTCCAGCACCACCAGCAGCTGCCGCTCGCGCAGCTGCCCGGCGAGGGTGTCGGACAGCGCCTGGTCAGCCCGCTCGCGCACACCCACCGCCGCGGCGACCGCCGCTTCGACCATCCCAGGGTCGCCCACCCCCTGGAGATCCACCCACCAGACCCCGTCGTCGAACCACGACGCCACATCCCCGGCGACCTCCACCGCCAGCCGTGTCTTGCCGCAGCCACCCGTCCCGGTCAACGTCACCACCCGGGCGCCCGAGACCAACTCGGCCACCGTCGCACGCTCGCGCCCACGGCCGACGAACGCCGAGACCCCGACCGGCAGCCCACTGCGCAGCTCCATGCACCCCACCCTGCCCGAAGACGACCGAACACACCATCACAGATCCCCGTCGCCGGCGCTGGAGCCGACCGGGAGGGTGATCGGGCAGCTGCCTCGGGTCAGCGCGCAGCGACACGGGTCGTCGTCGTCAGAGCAGCCGCCCCAGGGCGACCACCTGTGCTGCCACCACCGCTGGCGGGAGGCGGTTCTGGTCGTGCAGCACGGCGGTGTCCAGTCCGGCCTCGGCGAGGCGTGCCAGGCCTGCGGCGACGTCGTTGTCGTCGCCGCAGACCGCGACGGTGTCCAGGATCTCGTCGGTGACCAGGTCGCTGCGGGGCGCGCCCTCCAGCCAGCCCTGCCGGAACGCGGCGCAGGTCCGTGGGTCGATCCCGGCGGTGCGGGTGATGGCGTGGTCGCCGTGCACGCCGAGGAAGCCGGCCACGAACCGGCGCATGCGTGCACGGACCTCGTCACGCGCGTCGGCGGCGTCGATCGCGACGTAGCTGGCCAGCCCTCGCGGCGGGTCGGTGCCGATCTGCTCACGGGCCCAGCGCACGTACGCCGGGGACGACAGCACCGACAGCAGCACGCCGTCGGCGATCCGGCCGGCCAGCGCGAGGGCACGTGGCCCCTTCACACCGAGCACCACCGGCGGGTCGCAGGGGGTCACGGCCAACGAGGCGTCCACCGTCCAGTAGCCGGTGGAGGACACCTGCTGGCCGCGCACGGCCCGACGCACCAGCTCGACGGCCTCCTCGAGCCGGGCGAGCGGGGCGTCGAAGGCGATGCCCAGCTGCTGCTGCATCCACCGCTGGTTGGAGGCGCCCAGTCCCAGCACCACCCGGCCGGGTGCCAGCTCGCAGAGGGTGGCCGCCTCCATGGCGGTGAGCACCGGATGCCGTGTCCAGGGGTTGACCACACCGAGGCCGAGCACGAGCCGCTCGGTCGCGGCCAGGACGCCCCCGGCCAGGGCGAAGGCGCCGCGCTCGAAGTAGTCCTCGGTGATCCACAGCTCGTCGAGCCCGGCCGACTCCGCGGCACGTGCGACCTCGACCACCTCGTTGGCCGGACGCTTGCCGGAGAGCGCGAGCGACAGCCTCACGGCCGCTCAGCCGAGCCCAGGGCGTCCTCGAGGCTGGAGAGCTCCGGGGCGATGACCGGGACGGACGGGAGGCGTTGCTCAGCCGAGCCGACGTCCTTGAGGCCGGTGGAGGTCGCGATGCACACGACACGGTCGTCGCCGCCGATCCGGCCGCTGGCGACCAGCGAGCGGACCGCCAGGTACGTGCTGGCGGCCGCGGCCTCCAGGAACAGACCACTGGCCGACGCGATGCGCGCCTGGGTGGCCATGATCTGATCGTCGTCGGGCGTCGCGGCCGCCATCCCGTCGGTGGCACGCAGGGCGGCCACGCCCTGGTGGGTCGCGACCGGCGTGCCGATCGAGAACGCGACCGTCGGCCTGGCCGTCACCCGGGGCAGGGCCGCCGCGTCCGGGTCAGCCAGCGCAGCCTGGTACGCGCCGAAGGGGTCCACCGCGGCCAAGCGGGGCTGGCGGTCGGCCACGCCGCCGTCGACGAGCTCGGCGAAGCCGCGCTGGATCCCGAGCAGCCCGTCGCCGTAGGCCGTCGGGACCACGACCACGTCCGGCACCGCACCGAGCTGCTCGACGATCTCGAACGCGATGGTCTTGTAGCCCTCGATCCCGTACGGGTTGGAGCCGATCGGCGGGTCGACGAACCCCGACACCGGGGTCCATCCCCAGGTCTCGACGGCCTGGCGCAGCAGCTTCCACCGGTCGGGTGGTGACTCCAGCGCGAGCACCTGTGCCCCGTAGGACTGCATCAGGACCTTCATGGTGCTCGGGACCGACGCCAGGGTCAGCGCCACACAGCGCATGCCGGCGGCGGCGGCGTAGGCGGCTGCGGCCGCCCCGTGGTTGCCGGTCGTGGCAAGCGCGATCGTGTCGACGCCGACCGAGCGCGCCTGGGTGACCGCGACGGCGGCCAGACGGTCCTTGTAGGACCAGGTGGGATTGCGCGTCTCGTCCTTGAACCACAGCCCTGCGACCCCGGCATCGGCGGCCAGTTGGTCGCTGGCCACCAGCGGGGTGCCGCCCTCGTCGAGGCTGACCGGTTCGACGCGATCGTCGACCGGCAGCCGGCGCCGATAGGCGAACACGCCCGGCTGGGAGAGGTCACGGGCGAGCGATGCGGCGGAGGGCGGATCCCCGACGGGCAGGACGTTGGCGTTGCGTCCCTGCCCGGCGCACGTCTGGCAGCCGAACCACGGCGTGTGGGTCTGGGATTCGGTGGCGCAGACGACGCATCGGAACCGGTCGGGGCCGCTCATGCGTCGACCACCCGAAGCTCGCGCGTCGAACGGTTGAGCCGCCGGACACCGTCGTCGGTGACCACCAGGGTGTCCTCCACCATCATGCCGCCCCAGCCGAGCTCGTAGAACGGCGTCTCGAAGCAGAAGGTCATTCCGGGCTCCAGCTCGGTGTCGTAGGCCGGCGCGACGATCGGCGGCTCGTAGACCTCGCTGCCGATCCCGTGCCCGCAGTGCTGCCGCCGGTACGGGGCGAGGCCGTTGGCCTCGACCGTGCGCACCGCCAGATCGAACAGCTCGCGGGCGGACATCCCCGGTCGGGCCCGGTCGAGCTGCGCCTGCTCGCCGGCCAGGATGGCGTCGTAGCGGGCGCGCTGTTCGGCGTCCGGCGGTCCGACCACGGCGGTACGTCCGATGTCGGACCAGTAGCCGTCCACCGTGCAGCCGACGTCGAAGCGCAGCAGCTCGCCCGGGCCGAGTGGCCGGTCGGTCGGCGCGGCGTCGGACAACGCGCTGCGCTCGCCGGCGGTGACGACCACGAACCGCGGCGTGCCGCCGCCTTCGACCATCGTGCGTGCGACGACCTGGGCGAGCTGCCGTTCGGTCATGCCGACCTTGGCGGTCTCGATCGCGGCGGTGATCCCGTCCTCGGCGAGCCTCGCCGCGTGGGTCAGCAGCTCGAGCTCCTGGTCGAGCTTGTGCGAGCGCACCGCCAGCGACCAGCTGCCGGCATCGACCACCTCGAGACCGTCCGGCAGCGCCGCCTCGATCGCGGGCCAGCTGGCACCGAGCCCGGCCACGTCCACGCCGATTCGGCCGCGCTCGAGGCCCGCACGACGGCACGCAGCGGCGACCGCCTCGGCGAGGGAGCCGTGCTCGTCGACCAGGTCGGTCGGTGGCTGCGTCGCACCTCGCGACTCGTAGTAGAAGCGGCCGAAGCAGACCAGCTCGTCCCCGGACACGCCAGCGTCCATGGCCGGGGCCGAGTCGGCCACCGGACACACCAGCCACCGACGGTCGCCGGCGACGAGCGCCGCCAGCTGGTGCTGGCGGAACAGCTCATACGCCACACTGCGGTAGCCCGTCGCGTGGTCGACGTTGGCGGGTGAGCCCGCCAACCACGCGTCGAACGCGCCGTCCAGCTGCGCTGCCAGGCGCTGCTTGCGTGCCGCCACGAGCCCTGGGTTCGAGCGGTCGGTCATCCGGTCCTCCCTGGACGCTCGTGTCTGCCACCCGGTCGGCGCGACGTCGGTCGGGGCGAGGTCGGCCGCGCCCTCAATCGAACCGCGACATGACCTCGTCGCTGAACCAGGCCATCATCTCACGGGTCTCGCCGACCGTGTCGCAGGCGAACAGGCTCCCGGCGAAGGTGTCCACCCCGGCCTCGATGTAGGTGGCCACCTGCTCGGCGACGTCGTCGGGGGTCCCGACCAGGTTGCGCTCGATGAGGTCGCCGCCCTGCTGGTCCTTGAGCGTGGATGCCGCCAACGACTCCATGTGTGCGTGCACCTGCGAGGTGCGGAAGCGGGTCTCGGCCTCCTCGCGGGTGCGTCCGAGGCTGATACCGAGCTGCACCGCCACCTCGAAGTCGTCCGGCAGGTCCCGCCCGACACGCTGCGCGCTGTCGTGGATCGCAGCGACGCCCCCGGTGACCTCGTCCGGCGTCAGGCACGCCGGCAGCCAGCCGTGGACCAGCCGGCCGGCCCGGTCCTTCGACCCGGCGCTGTTGCCACCGGAGAGGACCGGCAGCGGCTGCTGCAAGGGCTTCGGGTAGCTCTCGACGTCCTCGAAGGCCAGGTACTCCCCCGCGAACGTGGATCGTCGCTCGGTGAACAGCTGTGCCAGGCCCTGCAGGGCCTCCTCGGCGTAGCGGCCGCGGTGCAGGTCACGCCCACCCGGCGAGAGCGACTCGAACTCCTCGCGGTAGGCGCCGATGCCGACCCCGACCACCAGCCGACCGTCGCTCAGGTGGTCGAGGCTGGCCAGCTGCTTGGCCACCACCACCGGATGCCGGAACGGCAGCACGAGCACGCAGGTGGCCAGCCGGATCCGCTCGGTGCGGGCGGCGACGAACGCGAGGTAGGTCAACGGATCGAGGAACTGCGGCGGTTGGTCGAACTCGTCACGGACGTAGCCTTGCGTGGAGAGATGGTCGTTGCCCCACACCGAGTCGTAGCCGAGCTGCTCTGCGTAGACGGCCAGTTCGACCGCCTCGCTGACGCTCGCGTAGGGCACCGGGTACATCATCCCCTCGGTGGCCGTTGGGACGCCCAGTCCGAAGCGCGTTGTCACTGCTGCCCTTCCCGTCGTGTCCGCATCGGACGCTGTGGCCAGGCACCGACCGGGACCTGTGGCCGAGGCACATCAGCACCCTACAGAGCAGACCGGCTCACGGAGTCAGGGCGTTGCGTAGGAAGGAGGCCATCTGCGCACGCGTCACCGCAGCGTCGGGGCAGAACCTTTCGGAACCACAGCCGGCGGTGATCCCGGCATCGGCGATCGCACCGATCGACCCGGCATGGGTCGAGCCGGGGACCACGTCGGCGAACCGGCCGTCATCGACCGGTGCGAGCTCCAACGCCGCCGCGAGGAAGCTCGCCATCTGCGCCCGCCGAACGTCCTCACCCGGACAGAAGTCGCCGTCCCCGCACCCGGCGGTGATCCCGGCATCGGCGATCGCACCGATCGACCCGGCATGGGTCGAGCCGGGGACCACGTCGGCGAACCGGCCGTCATCGACCGGTGCGAGCTC
>SKSM01000048.1 GCA_007122985.1 Nitriliruptoraceae bacterium
AGCGGTCGCGCCCGCGGCCGGAACGCTCAGACCGACGGCCTGCGTGCCGTACAGCGGCAGGTAGGTGATGATCGCCGCCAAGCTGGCTCCCATCAGCGCTGCGTACGCCGTCAACCAGCGCACCAGTCGGGGTAGCCGCCGGTCCGAGCCGTTCGCCGGCTTTCCCTGCGCTCGCCGTGGTGCGGCGGGCAGCGTCCAACGCGACAGGGCGACGCCGGTCAGGGCAACCGCGGCGACGACGAGCAGGACCGTGCGCCAGCCCACCAGCAGCGCTGCGGTCGGGAGCACACCTCCGGCCACGGCGGCACTCACCTGGACACCGGACTGCTTGGCCCCCAGCAGCACGCCCTGCCGGCCACGGGGGACCCCGGCCGCGACCAGCTGGTTGGTTGCCGGATTGCTGATGGCCAGCGGCACGGCGGCACCGGCCGAAGCGGCCACCAGCCACCCGAAACCGGGGGAGGCGGCCATGCCGACCAGCGCCGCTGCGCTGCAACCGAACAGGACGACGAGCATCGTACGGCCGCCGAACCGATCGACCATCGCGCCCATGCGGGCCGAGAGGACCACGCCGACCGCGAAGTAGGCGGAACTCAGCGTCCCGAGCTGGACGGGTGAGAGGCCGAGGTCGTCGATCAGGATCGGCCCGAGGGCTCCGAGCGTGAACTGCGTCAGATTGCCCATCGCCATGGCGAACGTGAGCGTGATGCCGATCGTCAGCGGTGACACGCGGCGGCGTCGCGCCACGCCGGTTGGGCCGCGTTGGCCGTCCGACTGTGCGGTCATGCTGCGACGGTCCGTGCCCATCGTCCAACGCGCGGGCCGACCGTCGTCGACGCCACGTCGCCACCCCAGGCCATGGTCGATTCCCGGATCGCAAGGGAGTATATGTTATAACATCTGCGGGAATCGTTGCCGTCTGCAGCAGCGTCCGGCACGCGGTGTCTGGCGCTGCCGCGCTGGCTGCGCAACTCGACCCGATCGCGACGAGCATGGGGAGGCATCATGGAGTTGGACGTCTGGTCACAGGGAACGTTCGCGCGGACGATCGTCCCCGTGCGGCGGCTGCTGATCGCCGGGTTCACGGGGCGCGATCAGGACGCCGTCACGGCGCACGTCGAGGAGCTCAAGGAGCACGGCATCGCGGGACCCAAGCGGGTGCCGAGCCTGTTCGCCGGCGTTCCCGCCCGCGTGACCACCTCGGGGAGCATCGTCGTCCACGGAGACCGGACATCGGGCGAGGCCGAGTTCGTCGTAACCCGGATCGACGGGCAGGTCCTCGTCGGTGTCGGCTCCGACCACACCGACCGCGAGCTCGAGGCGCACTCGATCATCAAGTCCAAGCAGGTCTGTGAGAAGCCGGTCGGCTCGGTCTGGTGGCGGGCCGACGACCTGCTCGACCACTGGGACGAGCTCGAATTGCGTGCGACGGCCTGGACACCGGATGGCGAGGAGACCGAGTACCAGTCCGGCTCCGTGGCGGCCATGCTCTCGCTCGACGACCTGCTCGAGGAGGTCGAGAACCGTGTCGGCGCGATCGACGGCGACGTGCTCTACTCCGGCACGCTCCCCCTGCTCACCGACGACTTCGTCTGTGGCCCCAGGTTCCGCTCCGAGCTGATCGATCCGGTGCTCAACCGCACCCTGACCTGCGACTACGTCGTCGAACAGCTGCCGGTGCTCGACGACTGACGTCGGGCCGCCACCGGCCGGGTCCGGGCCATCATGGCCCGGACCCCGTCGTCAGTCCCACCACCGGTTGTCAGTCCCACCACCGGTCGTCAGTCCCACCACAGGTCGTGGCCGATGACCGCCTTGGCGATGAGGTTCTGCTGCACCTGGCTGGTTCCCTCGACGATGGTCAGCTGCTTGGAGTCGCGGTAGTACAGCTCGAGGGGGTGGTCCTCGGTGTAGCCGGCGGCCCCGAGCATCTGCAGGCACTCACTGGCGGCACGGACGGCCAGTTCGGTCGCGCGGTACTTGGCCATCGACAGTTGGCCCATGTGCTGGATGTCGTGCTGGCCGTGGTCGACCATCATCGCGGCACGGTAGGTCAGCAGCCGGCAGGCCTCGATCTCCGCAGCGAGATTGGCGATCATCCACTGGATGCCCTGGAAGTCGGCGATCGTCTGGCCGAACGCCGGGCGGTCCTTGACGTACTCGGTCGCGTACATCAACGCGCCCTCCGCCAGGCCGATGCCCCGGGCGCCCACGATCGGCCGCATCGAGTTGAGGGCGAACATCGCGTTCTTGAAGCCGTCGCGGCCGAGGGCGACGATGTTCTCCTTGGGGACCCACGCGCCGTCGTAGACGATCTCGCAGGTGGGGACGCCACGGACGCCGAGCTTCTTGTCGATGCTCCCGACCGAGACCCCCGGCTCCTCGGCCTCGACGATGAAGGCGCCGAAACCGTCATGGCCGGCCTCGAGGTCGGTCCGGGCGAAGACGAGGTACCAGTCGGCGACGGTGCCGCCCGAGATCCAGGACTTGGTGCCGGTGATGCGGTAGCCGTCACCGTCCGGCTCGGCGCGGGTGGTCTGGCCGGCGACGTCCGAGCCGGCATGCGGCTCGCTCAGGGTGAACGCGCCGCGGCGCTCGCCGGTGGCCGTTGTCTGCACGTAGCGCCGCTTCTGATCGTCCGTCCCGGCGATGATGATCGGTGAGGTGGGCAGGCGGCTCAGCAGCAGGATCAGGGCCGAGGCGTTGCAGTACTTGGCGACCTCCTCGATGGCGAGCACCAGTCCGAGCGCGCCGGCGCCGTTGCCGCCATACTCCTCGGGGATCGCACAGGCGAGCAGCCCCGCGTCGGCGAACAGTCGGAAGGTGTCCTCTGGATACTCGCCGCTGCTGTCGAGCTCACGTGCGCGTGGCTGGACGTGGTCCTGCGCCATGCGGCGCACCACCTTCTGCAGTTCCTGGTGCTCGGGGGAGAGTTCGAAGTCCATCGTGTGCGTTCACCCGGTCGACGACATGGTTGTGAATAACATATATCATCTTGCGTCCCCACTGGGAGGTCCGACACGTGCGTCTTGAAAACGAGTTCGAGGTCAATGCTCCGGTCGAGCAGGTCTGGCAGGTGCTCGAGGATGTGCCGCGCGTCGCGCGGTGCATGCCGGGCGCCGAGCTGATCTCCTCCGACGGCAATCAGCACGAGGGCACCGTCAAGGCACGCCTCGGGCCGATGCGGGTGACCTACCAGGGCACGGCGACCGTGACCGAGCTCGACAGCTCGGCCCACCGTGCGGCGATGACCGCCGAGGGGCGCGAGACCCGCGGACAGGGCCGGGCGAAGGCCGAGGTCAGCCTCAGCGCTGAGGAGCAGGACGGCCGCACCAAGGTCGCGATCGTCACCGACCTCGACATCACCGGCCGGGTCGCCCAGTTCGGTCGGGGCCTGCTCGAGGACGTCTCGACCCAGCTCATCGACGACTTCGCGGCGCAGCTCGAGCGTGAGGTCGTCGGCGCCGGCGCGGAGCCGGCCGCCGCAGCGGCGCCTGGAGCAGACGCTGCCCCGGCCGACGACCGTGGTCCGACGACGCCGTCCGCGCCGTCGACCTCCCCGAACGGTGCGTCCGATGCGATCGACGTCGGCTCGCTGCTGTCCACGGTTGCTGCCCGACCCGCGGTGGCCTTCAGTGGCGGGGTGCTGCTCGGACTGCTCCTCGGCTGGCTGTTCGGGCGTCGCTGAGTACGGCGATCACCGTCCCCGACGCCGACGCCGACGCCGGCCTGCGCCCATCTCGCGTGCGGTGGTGACGATGTCGTCCTCGGAGAGCAGCACGGCGTCGGCGGCCGGGCCGAGCGGGATGTAGGTGTCCCAGGCGCGGATCGACCGCAGGCGCGCCTGGCCGCCGTGCTCCGCGAGCCCGGCCACCACCGCGTCGGCGATGCCCCCGCCGGTCGAGCGGCACTCGTCGACGACCAGCACCTGTTCGGCGCTCGCCGCCTGCTCGCGGACCGCTGCCATGGGCAGCGGGTTGAGCCAGCGCAGGTCCACGACCCGGGCCCTGACCCCCTCCTCGGCCAGTCTGCGGGCGGCACGCAGTGACATGCGGACACCGTTGCCGTAGGTGACGATGAGCAGCGGTTCGTCGCCGTCGCCGTAGACCCCGGGTTCGCCGGGCAGCAGCAGTTCGTCTCCCGCCGGGTAGTCGGTCAGCCAGCCACCGTCGCCGTCCTCGTACAGGTCGCGTTCGTGATAGAGCGCGATCGGTTCGAGGAACCCGACCACGCGGCCGTCGACCTCGGCCATCGCCATGGACGCACGCAGCATCCGAACGGCGTCGTCGCCCCGTGAGGGCACCGCCAGGGCCAAGCCGGGGATGTCGCGCAGCGCGCCCACGGAGTTGTCGTTGTGGAAGTGGCCGCCGAAGCCCTTCTGATAGGCGAGACCGGCGATGCGTACCACCATCGGGGACCGGAAGGCGCCCGACGAGAAGAAGCTGGTCGAGCAGGCCTCGCCGCGAATCTGGTCCAGCGCGTTGTGGATGTAGGCCAGGTACTGGATCTCGGGTACCGGTAGGTAGCCGGCCAGCCCGAGTCCTTGCGCGAGCCCCAGGATCGAGGTCTCGTCCAGCAGGGTGTCGAAGACGCGCTGCTGTCCGAAGGTCGCCTGCAGGCCGGTCGTCACCCCGTAGACACCGCCCTTGCGTCCGACGTCCTCACCGAACAGCAGCGCCGTGTCGTGGCGCAGTAGTTGATCGCGCAAGGCGGCGTTGAGTCGCGCCGCCAGCGTCCGGGATCCTGGCTGGGTCGCCGCTTCGGGCAGCTGCCGCCCGGCGACCTCGGCCCGGGTGGCGTCGTCCGGGACGGATTCGCTGACGCGTCGGCTGACCTCGTGTGTGCTCAGCGGCGCCAGCGGCGCGACGATCCGCTCGGGATCGTCCAGATGTCCGGTGGCTGCCGCCTTCGGAGCGAGCTCACGGGCCTCACGCCGGGTGCGCTCGACGACGTCGCGCAGTTGATCCCGTGACGCGGCACCAGTGGCGATCAGGTAGCGGGCATTGCGCGCGATGGGGTCGGCGTCCTCCGACGTCTCGATCTCCGCACGGCTGCGGTAGGCCGCCTCCAGGTCGCTGCCCGCATGGCCCCAGAGCCGCACGGTCGGCAGATGCAGGAACACCGGCTTGCGTCGCCCACGGACGGTGTCGATCGCCTGTTGCGTGGCGTCGTAGACCTCGTCGATCTCGCCTTCGGCCCGCACGTAGGTCAGTCCACGCATCCCCCGGACACTGGACTCGATCCAGCGGCTGGGTGTCTCGACCGAGATGCCGATGCCGTTGTCCTCGCAGACGAACAGGATCGGTGTGGGCCGTCCCCGGCGCTGTGACCACCGGGCGGCATTGAACGCGGTGAGTGCCGCAGCGTGGTTGAACGACGCGTCACCGAACGAACACACAGAGATCGCGTCCCGCGGGTAGCCGTTCGGGCGATCGGTGCGGCTCAGTGCGTAGGCCATGCCGACCGCCTTCGGAAGCTGCGAAGCGATGGTCGAGGTCTGCGGGGGGATCGCGAGCTCCAGGCCACCCCAGACCTTGTGACGGCCCTCGGTCAGCGGGTCCTCCTGCGACGCCGCGACCGACAGCAGGGTGTTCCACAGCGCGTCGTAGCCGGGCACCTTGCGGGCGCGGGCCATGAACAGCCCGCCCGAGCGGTAGTGCAGGAAGCAGGGGTCGTCCGGCCGGAGGAGGGTCCCGATGGCTGCAGTGTTCTCGTGACCGGCCGAGGAGATGGTGTAGAAGCTCTCGTTGCGCGCCTTCATCTCGCGCGAGACGACGTCGATCACCCGCGAGCGCACCTGGTCCTCGAACAGCTCGACGGCCGTACCGGCGCGCAGCCCGGTGCCGGGCTTCAGTGGCTGCTCAGGCCCGAGGTGGACGCCCGGCTCCGGCGCCTCGTCGATGGCGCGGTCGAGCTTCTCCTCGACCGCAGCGACACGGTCCACGTCCTGCCTCCGTCCACGGCACCGGATGTCTTCAACTGCATATCATATTCGGCTGGCCCGCCCTAGCTCGCTGAGGTCCCGGCCTGACCTGCCGTCGAGGTGGCAGGTGGTGTGTGTGCAGCGAGATGGGCACGCACGAGGCGGGCGATCGGCTCCGGTTGCTCGACGACCGCCAGGTGCCCGGCGTCCTCGACGATCTCGAGTCGTGCTCCGGGGATCGCGTCGCGGATGCGGCGGGCGTCCGAGGGTGGCGTGGCCACGTCGTCGGCGCCGGCGATCACCAGGGTCGGTGCGGTGATCCGTGGGAGATCTGCCACGAGGTCGACGTCGGCGAGCACCTCGCAGCAGGCGGCGTAGCCCTCCACCGACGTGGTCGCGAGCTGCTCGCGGAGTCCATCGGTCTCGTCGGGACGGCTGGAGCGGAATCCTGCCGTCAGCCAGCGCTCGACTGCGGCATCGGCGATCTGGTCCAGGCCGTGCGCACGCACCGTGGCGGCCCGTTCGTGCCATGCGTCGGGCGAGCCGGGACGGGCGGAGGTGCAGATCAGCGTCAGGCTGTCGACGCGGTGAGGTGCGTCGAGGGCGGCCCGCACGGCGATCATCGCACCGAGTGAGGTTGCGACCAGGTGTGCGGTCGGTGCCCCGACCGCGTCGAGCAGCCCGATCAGTTCCGTGCCCAGCCCGGAGAGGCGCAGCTCGTGCTCGGCGGCGGGTGAGCGTCCATGCCCGGGAAGGTCGTACCGGACGACGCGGTGGTCCGGAGTGAGCAGGGGCAGGAAGGTGTCCCAGATGGCGGTCGTCGTTCCGAGCGAGTTTCCGAGGACCACGGTCGGCGCCCCCGACGGGCCCTCGACGTCGTAGGTGAGCAGGTCCATGGGCGCTCCTGCCGTTGTGGCTCCAGACGGCCGGTCCAGATGGTCGCGGTCAGTCGGTGGTAGGTCCGGGGTCTGCGGTCACGGTTGCCACCGCGAGCCTACGACCGGAGTCGCACTTCAACCGTATTCTGTATTACGCTGGCTGCGGGAGCGGTCCGGTTTCGACCTCGGCGCTGGCTCGACGGTTGGGACACCTGACAGACCGCTCTGTGGCCGGGAGCAGCCGATTCCCTCAATTGCCCGATCTAGGTTGCCAACGACGGTCCATACCGCGAGAAGGACCGACCACGAGACCTACCACTATGGGAGGAACCACGATGCAGGTGCAACATCTTGCCGGACGACGGCCGCGCGGCCGGGCACGGGTGATCGGAGCGAGCCTGGCCGCAGCGCTGCTGGCTCTGACCGCGTGCACCAACGGCGCCCTCGACGAGGAAGAGGCGGAGATCACCCTCGATGACGAGGACGATGACGTCGCCGCCGCCGATGACGAGGGCGAGACGTGGGACTGGACGCTGCAGTCCTACTCGATCGCCGGAACCGAGGCACACGACTACGTCGAGGACTGGGCGGACCGGGTCAACCGCCTGAGCGAGGGACGCATCAACATCGACGTGCAGCCCGGTGGTGCGATCGTCGGCTATCCGGAGATGCGCGAGGCGCTCACCGACGGGGTGCTCGACATCGCCGTGAACGCCAGCGGCTTCTTCATGGGCGACGACCCGGCGTTCGCCGCCTGGTACAACATGCCGGTGCTGCCGCAGGACGACCCGGAGCTCGCCCGGTACCTCGCCCGCCAGTGGGTCTACGAGTGGGACGGCCTCGAGCTCGCCCGTGAGCTCTACGAGCCGTTCGACATCCACACCATCGGTGCGGTGATGGTGATGAACGAGCCGGTGCACTCCCTGGAGCCGCTCGAGTCGATCGAGGACTTCGAGGGCAAGGTCTTCCGTGCAGCACCGGGCCTCACCGGCGCGATGTTCGAGGCGGTCGGCGCCGAGTGGCAGTCGATGCCAGGCGGCGAGATCTACACCGCGCTCGACACTGGGGTCATCGACGGAGCCGAGTTCGTCGGGTTCACCGAGAACTTCGGGCTCGGGCTGCACGAGGTCGCCCCCTACGCGCAGTACCCGGCGTTCCACAGCCAGGTGCCGATCGTCGACGTCTCCATCCGGACCGGGATCTGGGAGGAGCTGCCCGAGCACCTGCAGCTGATGCTCGAGGACTCCGTGCGGTGGCTGGACATGAAGCTCGACCACGCGATCCAGCTGCGTGACTACGAGATGATGGAGGTGCTCGAGGCGGAGCACGGTGTCACCATCACCGAGCTCAACGAAGAGGACAAGGCCCGAGTGCGCGAACTCGCTTTCGAGCAGGCAGAGGCCTGGGCGGACCAGAGCGAGCTCTCCGCACGCTTCGTCGAGTCGATGTTCGAGTTCCTCGAGTTCACCGGGCACCTCGACGAGTAGTTCCCAGCAGCTGATGATCACGGCCGGGCGAGCGGCCAAGCTCCGCTCGCCCGGCCGTCCAGCGGCCGCTTCCCGTGGCATCGACCAAGCAGCGTCACCCTCCGGCCGTGAGGACCGTTGCCGTCGCTGTGCGGACGGTCTGTAGGGTTCGAGCCGATGTTGCTCGTCGAGGTGTGATCCGTCGGGGAAGGCGCTGACGGGCCCCCGGGCTGCACTCGGACGACACGGTCGGAGTAGGTTTCACCTTCCGCCCCGCCTGCGAACGGAGCGATGCTCCATGGAGCGCTTCCTGCGTGTGATCGACGGAATCTCCGAGTACTCCGGACGGATCTTCTCGGTGACGGTGCTCATCGCGACCGTCGTCGTCATCTTCGAAGTCGTCATGCGCTACGTGTTCGTCTCCCCGACGGCCTGGGGCTTTGAACTGCCGATCATCCTCGCGGGCGCGAGCTATCTGCTCAGTGGCGCCTACGCGGAGAAGCACGGTGCACACATCCAGGTCGACCTCCTCTACGCGCGGTGGTCCCCCCGTACCCGGGCGCTCGTCGATGTGCTGACCTCGCCGATCGTTCTGGGCAGTCTGGCGGTCATCGCCTGGTACGGGTTCGACTGGTCCTTGGCTGCATACGAGGCGGGAACCCGGACGGGGACCGCCTGGAACCCGGTGGTCTGGCCGATGCGCATGCTCATCCCGCTCGGGGCCGTCCTGCTGCTCCTGCAGGGGATCGCGGGCTTGATGCGCAGTCTGCGCGTCCTGCTCGGGCGCGCCGAGCCGGAGCCGCAGCCGGACCAGGTGGAGCAGACGCAGACAAACGACGACGGACACACGACCGCGGAGGGTCAGTCATGAGTCCCGAGCTGATCCTGTTGCTGATGGTCGCGTCGTTCTTCTTCCTGCTGGCGATCGGCGTCCCGCTCGCGTGGTCGATGTTCGGGATCGGCCTGTTGTTCGGCTTCATCGAGTTCGGCCCCGCCGTGTTCTCGCTGACGTTGGCGCGCTTCGGCGACATCACGGGCAGTTTCAGCCTCATCGCGATCCCGCTGTTCGTCTTCATGGCGAACATGCTCAGTGTGTCGGGAATCGCCGGGGAGTTGTTCGAGGCCGTCCATCGGTGGATGGGTGGCATCCGTGGCGGGCTCGCCATGGCCTCGGTCGTGACCTGCACGGTGCTTGCGGCGATGGTCGGCACCGGCGGTGCCGGGATCGTGATCATGGGCCTGATCGCGCTGCCCGCCATGATGGCGCTGGGCTACAACAAGCACATGGCAATGGGTTCGATCGTCGCCGGCGGCTCGCTCGGCCTGATGATCCCCCCGAGCGTCATGTTCATCCTCTACGGGATGTTCTCGGGCCAGTCCATCGGGGCGTTGTTCATCGGCGGGATCGGTCCCGGACTGCTGCTCGCGGCGCTGTACATCCTCTACATCGGGGTCCGCAGCTACCTCCAGCCGAGCCTCGCGCCGATCCCGGGTGAGCCGATCCCTGTCGCCGCCGGTGCCGGTGGCTCGTCGGGGACCGGCTCCGCCGGCGGAGGGTCTGCGTCCGCGGACGACGGGGCCGACACCCACGCGGTCGTCGAAGGCTACGACGACAGCTTCTGGGACAAGGTCAAGCTGCTCAAGTCGCTGGCACTGCCCATCGCGCTCGTGCTGGTGGTGCTCGGATCGATCTACTTCGGGATCGCCTCCGTCGGCGAGGCGTCGGGGATCGGTGCGGCCGGGGCGATCGTGGCTGCGGCGGTCCGGGGTCGTCTCAACCTCACCACCCTCAAGCAGGCCCTCTACGGGACCATGCGTACCGTCGGTGTGGTGATGTGGATCACCCTTGGAGCAGTCACCTTCGTGGGCGTGATCACCCGGGTCGGTGGTGGTCGCGTCATCGAAGGCTGGTTGGCCGATCTGCCGTTCGGGCCCTGGGGTGTGCTGATCACGATCATGCTCATCCTGCTGCTGCTCGGCATGGTGATCGACGTGATCGGCCTGGTCGTGCTGACGGTCCCGATCTTCGCGCCGATCGTGGCCGGTCTCGGGTTCGACCCGTTGTGGTTCGGGATCCTGTTCAACATGAACCTGCAGCTGGCGTTCCTGTCACCACCGTTCGGCTACGGGATGTTCTACCTCAAGAGCGTCGCGCCGTCCGATGTGACCACAGCCGATCTGTACCGGTCGGTGTTCCCCTTCCTGCTGCTGCAGCTGCTCGCACTGGCCATCGTGATGGCCTTCCCGGACATCGTGCGGTGGCTGCCGGCCCAGATGGGGTGACCGGCGGCCGCTGTCCGGATGTGCTGATGCGGCGCGGCAGCGGTGGCTGTGGCAGGGTGCATCGAGCGAAGCGAGTCCGGCCGTGTGACGTGACGAGAAGGACGCAGCATGGACCTACCACAGACAGCTGACGTGGTTGTCGTGGGCGGCGGCGTGATCGGCGCCAGCGCGCTCTACCACCTCGCCCGCGCTGGCTGTACCAGCGCCGTGCTCATCGAGAGCACCGGCATCGGTGCCGGAGCCACGGGGGCCGCGGCGGGTGGCGTCCGGACACAGTTCTCCGACGAGCTGAACATCCGGATCGGCCTGGAGTGCATCGAGCGCTTCGAGCGGTTCGAGGAGGAGATCGGCGCCCCGATCAGCCTGCATCAGAACGGCTACCTCTTCCTGCTTCGCGAGGAGGACCTGCCACCGTTCGACCGCTCGCTCGAGCTCCAGCGCAGCCTCGGTGTGCCCGTCGAGCGGCTGAGCCCCGAGCAGATCCTCGAGGTCGTGCCCAACGTGCGGGTGGACGACCTCGCCGGCGCCAACCTGTGTCGGCGTGACGGGGTGGCCGCGCCTGCCGATGTCGCGCAGGGCTATGCATCCGCGGCGCGGCGGCTGGGTGCCAAGGTCGTCGAGGGCCGGACCGTGGCCAGCGTCGACGTCGAAGACGAGCGGATCGTCGGGGTCACCACCGATCGGGGCGCCATCGCGGCTCCGACGGTGATCGTGGCGGCGGGCTACCCGAGTGTTGATCTGTTGACCCCGCTCGGGGCCGAGCTCCCGCTGAGGCCCGAGCGCCGCAACATCTACTTCACCGACGCGGTCGAGGGCCAGCCACCGCAGTTGCCGTTGACGGTGGACTTCGCAACCGGCTTCTACTTCCACTCCGAGGGCGACGGGCTGCTGATGGGTGGCCGCGAGCCCGACCTGGAATCGCTGATCCCGATCGCGACCAACCGGCTGCCCGGCCTCGAGCACGTCGGCGTACGGACATCCTGGGCCGGCGACTACGTCATGAGCCCGGATCACAACCCGGTGGTCGGTCCGGTGGTCGACGGACTGGATGTGCTGGTGGCCACCGGGTTCTCCGGCCACGGCTTCCAGCAGGGTCCGGTCATCGGCGAGCACCTGGCCGAGCTCGCCCTCGACCGGGAGACGACCTTCGATCTCTCTGAGTTCGGGTACGACCGTTTCCAACGAGGAGCGCAACGTGTCGAGCACAACGTCATCTGACCCCACGACCCGCTACCTCTCGGCGTCGCAGACGCGTGCGGCGCTGCGCATGGACGCCGCGGTCGATGCGATGCGGGCGGCCTTCGGCCCGGATCGGGAGTCACCGCTGCGCACGGGGATCTCACCGGTGTTCTTCATGCCGGGCCGGGTCGCGGACGACGTCGCGGTCAAGATCGTCTCCAGCGTCCCCGGGGACCCCGCCGGTGCTGTCGTCGTCTTCGACCGCGAGGGCCACCTGCTCGGGCTGGTCGACGGTGCGACGCTGACGGCGATCCGCACCGCTGCGGCTCCGGGGCTGGCGACCGACCTGATGGCGGCCTCCGATGCGAGCGTGCTCGCCATGCTCGGTGCGGGCGCCATGGCCTTCGACCAGGTGGAGGCCGTCCGGGCGGTCCGACCGATCGAGCGCGTGCTGCTGTGGAGCCGGACGCGCCAGCGAGCCGAGGAACTGGCCGAGCGACTCGAGGGCGTCGCCGTCGAGATCGTCGACGACCCCGACACCGCAGTCGCGCAGGCCGAGGTGGTCAGTACCGCGACCCCCAGCGAGTCGCCGTTGTTCGCGCCCGAGAGTCTGCGGCCCGGCGTCCACATCAACGCGGTCGGTGCGTTCTCGCCGGCCATGGCCGAGGTGCCGCCGGAGACGGTCGAGGCGTCGTTCGTCGTGGTCGACGATCGCACCGCCGCTGCGGAGGAGGCCGGCGATCTGCTGCAAGCCGGACGCGAGCCGGACGCCGATCTCGCCGAGGTGCTGGCCGGAACGGCCGCCCCGAACGGTCAGCCGACGACGCTGTTCAAGTCGGTCGGCATCGCGAGCCAGGACGTGGCTGCAGGCGCACGGGCACTGCGCGAGGCGGCGGCACTCGGCATCGGAACCGCGTTGCCGTCGTGAGCCGTGACCGCGCAGACGGTCGTGCCGGGGCGGCGCCCGTCTCGGGCCTGGCCGAACGCGCCGTCTGGCCGGATGACACCCCGTTTGCCGCCACCCGGGTCCGGACCTACGCTCCATCACGGCTTTGCATGAAGTATGTAGTCCGCAGGAGGTGTGGTTGCCGGTGGCGGTCGGGCCACCTGCCACGAAGGGGTCAGCACGCTCGGACGTCGCCGCCGCAACGGGAACCAGGGAGCACGCTGCTGTGAAACCACCGCCGTTCGAGTATCACGCGCCAGCGACCACCGACGAGGCGGCGCGCCTGCTGCGCGAACTGGAGGACGAGGAGGCCAAGTGTCTCGCCGGCGGCCAGAGCCTGGTCCCGTTGATGAACCTTCGGCTCGCGCGGCCCGGTCACCTGGTCGACCTCAACCGGGTCGACGGCCTCAATGGCATCAGCGCCACCAAGGACGGGTGGCGCATCGGCGCGCTGACCCGCCACGCACAGATCGAGGACTCCGCGGAGCTCGCGGCCGGGTTGAAGCTCCTGCCACAGGTCGCGAGCCAGATCGGCTACCGGGCGATCCGAACCCGGGGAACGATCGGTGGGGCGCTCTGCCACGCCGACCCGGTCGCGGAGTGGCCGATGATCGCGCGGCTGCTCGACGTGGACGTCGAGGTCGTCGGACCGGACGGCTCGCGAGAGATCGCCGCGTCCGACTTCTTCTTCACCGTGTTCACCCCGGCGATCGAGCCGGACGAGATCCTCACCTCGATCCAGATCCGGCTGCCGAAGGGCAGCTGGACCACCGGGTTCTCGGAGTTCGCCCGCAAGTCCGGTGACTACGCCGTGGTCGCCGCAGGGGTGTTCCTCGAGGTCGACCGCAAGCACGGAGTCTCGGCGGCACGGGTCGCGCTCTCCGGGGTCGAACTGACCCCTCACCGCTCCGAGGCGGCCGAGTCCGCGTTGATCGGTACCGACCCCGGCGACGGGGCGGCACACGAGCGTGCGGCCGCGGCCGCGGCGGACGCGGTGGAACCATCGGGCGATCTGCACGGCTCGAGCGACTTTCGACGCCAACTGGTTCGCGCAGAGCTCAAGCGCGCGCTGTCCGACGCCGCGAGCAACCTGGGAGTCCGCCGATGAATCGTCACACGGTCAGCTTCACGGTCAACGATCAGCCGCACGAGGTCGAGGTCGAGCCGCGTCGTCTGCTCGCCGACGTCCTGCGCGAGAACCTCGGTCTGACCGGTACCCACCTCGGTTGCGAGCACGGCGTCTGCGGCGCGTGCACCGTCCTGGTGGACGGCCAACCGCAGCGGTCCTGCCTGCTGTTCGCCGTGCAGCTCGACGGGGCCGAGATCGAGACGGTCGAAGGGCTCGCTGCCGACGAGCAGGGCTTCCACCCGCTCCAGACGGCGTTCTGGGAGAAGCACGGACTGCAGTGCGGCTTCTGCACCCCCGGCTTCCTCATGAGCTCCAAGGAGCTGCTTGAGCGCAACCCCGACCCGAGCGATGACGAGATCCGTGAGGGCCTCGCCGGGAATCTCTGCCGGTGCACCGGCTACGTCCACATCGTCGACGCGGTGCGCAGTGCAGCCGAAGCCATTAGGGAGGAACAGCGGTGACCGACCAGATCGAGACGCTCGCTCCGAGGTTCTTCGGCCAGCGGGTCAAGCGACGCGAAGACCCGCGATTCCTGCTCGGCCGCGCCAAGTACGTCGACGACATCGTCCGACCGGGAATGCTCTTCGCCTCGTTCGTGCGCTCGAGCGAAGCGCACGCACGCGTCCGTGGGGTCGACATCGCCGACGCGCTGGCACTGCCGGGCGTCGTCGACGTCCTGACCGGCGAGATGATCGCCGACACCAGCCACCCGATCCGCTCCGACTCGACGATGCCGACCTGGCAGGGGACGGGCTTTCCGGCACTGGCCATCGACAAGGTCCGATTCGTCGGGGAGGCGGTGGCCTGTGTCGTCGCCGAGGACCGCTACGCGGTCGAGGACGCGACCGAAGCCGTCATCCCGGATCTCGAACCGCTGACGCCGGTCGCCAACATGGACCAGGCGACCGCGGCCGATGCACCGCTGATCCACGAGGACTGGGAGGACAACCACTTCATCAAGCGGCACGTGGAGACCGACGGCTTCGACGAGGCGCTGGATGCCGCACCGCACCGCTCGTCGCACCGCTTCGTCATGGCACGGCACACCGGGATGCCGCTCGAGAACCGCGGCTGCATCGCCGAGTGGGACTCGGCCAAGGGTGAGCTCACGCTGTGGACGGCGACCCAGATCCCGCACCTGGTCAGGACGGGGCTCGCCGACGCGTTGCAGATCCCCGAGAACCGCATCCGGGTGATCGCCCCGGACGTCGGTGGTGGGTTCGGCATCAAGGGCCACCTCTTCCCGGAGGAGCTGAGCTGCTCGATCATGGCGATCCGCACCGGCCGACCGGTGAAGTGGATCGAGGACCGACGCGAGCACATCATCGCCTGCATCCACGCGCGCGAGCACACCCACGAGGTGGAGGTCGGCTACGACGACGACGGCACCATCCTGGCGCTCAAGGCGCACCTGCAGGTGGACTGCGGGGCCTACTCGGTCTATCCGTGGACCTCGACGATGGACACCGGCATGGCGCTGGGGATCCTCCCCGGGCCCTACCGCATCCGCAACTACTACGTCGACGCAGAGTCCGTCGCGACCAACAAGGCGCCGCTCGGTCCCTACCGGGGTGTCGCCCGTCCGGCGGCCTGCTTCACCATCGAACGCACCATGGACGCCGTCGCCGAGCAGCTCGGGCTCGATCCCACCGAGATCCGCCGACGCAATCTGGTGCGCTCGGACGAGTTCCCCTACACCTCGGTGACGGGTCTGCAGTACGACTCGGGCTCGTTCATCGAGGCGCTCGACCTCGCGATGGAGAAGGCCGGCTACCAGCAGTGGCGCGAGCGGCAGCAGGCCGCCCGTGAGGAGGGCCGCTACCTCGGCATCGGTGTGACCACCTACACCGAGCAGACCGCCCACACCACCCAGGAGTTCAAGAAGCGCGGGATCCCGATGGTGTTCGGCTACGAGACGAGCATGCTGCGCATGGACCCGTCGGGCCAGGTCACCGTCAACACCTCGATCCACAGCCACGGGCAGGGGCTGGAGACGACCCTCGCGCAGATCGCGGCCGACCAGCTGGGCGTATCGCTCGAGGACGTGCGCATCTCCTTCGGTGACACCTCCGAGGTCGCCTACGGCAGCGGCACCTTCGCCAGCCGCTCGGCGGTGCTCGCCGGTGGGGCCACGGACCTGGCAGCCGGCGAGATCCGCGCCAAGCTCGCGCGCATCGCCGCACACCTGCTGGAGGCGGCACCGGAGGACATCGAGTTCTCGGGCGGCCGGGCCTACGTCGCCGGCAGCCCGGACCAGGGCTACTCGCTGGCCGAGATCGCCCGCATGACCCACCACAACCCGCAGCACATCCCCGAGGACGAGGCGCCGATCCTGGAGTCCACCCGGACCTACGACGCCTCGCCCGGCAACGGGACGTTCACCAACGCGGCGCTGCTCCTGCTGGTCGAGGTCGACGCGGAGACCGGCTTCGTGCACCTGCTCGACCTGGTGTGCGTCGAGGACTGCGGCAGGATCATCAACCCGCTGATCGTCGACGGTCAGATCCAGGGCGGCATCGCCCAGGGCATCGGCTCGGCCCTGCTCGAGGAGCTCGTCTACGACGAGGACGGCCAACCGCTGGTGACCACCCTGGTCGACTACCTCATGCCGGGAACGACCGACATGCCCGAGAACTTCGAGATCCACCACCTGGAGACCCCGTCGCCGTTCACCGTGCAGGGCATCAAGGGCATGGGTGAGGGTGGGGCGATCGGTCCGGGCGCGCTGGTGGCCTCCGCGGTGGACGACGCCATCCGGCCGCTGACCAGTGGCCGCGTCACCTCGCTGCCGATCACCCCCGAGAAGGTCCGCACGCTCATCGAGCAGGGCTGACGCCGGATCGAGGTGGCAGTGTCCGGCGCTCCGACACCGCGACGCCGGGCTGCCGTGGCGGGCCCCGGTGCCGTCAGGCGAAGCCGTCGAGCTCGTCGCGTCGTCGCAGGTCCGGGTCCCGGTCGGCCGGGTCGCCGATGCCGCCGCCTCCGGGCAGGTCCAGGGTCACGCTGCCGTCGGCAGCGACGGTGGTGGTGAGCTTGGGGTCGGCGACGCGCCCGTCGGAGAGGTGGAACCCGCCCGGTGCGCCCGCACCGCCGCCGTCGAGGCCGGGCGCCGGGTGGTGCAGGCGGTCGGCGAGGCAGGAGATGCGCCACGGCTCGTCGGTGCGCACCGAGACGCGGATGCGCTGACCGAGCCCGCCACGCCGCTCGCCGTCGCCCCCGGAGCCGGCGCGCAGTGACTTCTCCTCGACGACGACCGGCGAGGTCGCCTCGATCACCTCGACCGGGGTGGTGGCGATGCCGGACGGGAAGCTGGTCGAGGACAGCCCGTCACGCGACGGCCGCGCACCGGTGCCTCCCGAGGCGAAGAACACGGTGACGAACTCCGCCTCGCCGTCGTCGGGGTCGGCCTCCTGTCGGGTTCCGCGGATGGTGGTGAGCCAGACGTTGCCCGACCCCTGCGCCATGCGGGCGTGCGGGGCCACCGGCGCCAGCGCCTCCATGACCGCGAACGGCAGGAACTGGCCGACGACGTGGCGTGCGGCCACCGCGGCCGGGAAGCGGGCGTTGACGATGGACCCTTCAGGCGCGGTCACGGTCAGCGGTCGGAAGGTGCCCTCGTTGTGGGGCACGTGCGGTGCCAGAGCGCACTTGAGCCCGTAGGTGGTGTAGGCCGCGGTGTAGTTGAGGACCACGTTGATCCCACGGTCCGACTGCGCGGAGGAGCCGGCGTAGTCGACGGTGAGGTGGGAGCCCTCGACGCGGATCTCGCAGCGGACGTGGACCGGCTCCTCGCCGATGCCGTCGGTGGTGACCTCGGAGTGGTAGCTGCCGTCGGGCAGTGCGTCGATGGCCGCGCGCATCGCCTCCTCGGAGCGCTCGACCACCTGGTCGGCGAGCTCGCGCAGATCGGGGAGCTCGAATTCCTCGACGAGCGCCTGGACCGCCCGGGCACCGACCTGGTTGCCGACGACCTGTGCGTGCAGGTCGCCGAGGACCAGGCGGGGCATGCGCACGTTGGCCTCGATGAGGTCCAGCAGTTGTTGGTTCGGGCCGTCGGCGGTGTAGAGCCGAGTCGGCAGGACCCGCAGCCCTTCCTCGTAGACCTCGGAGGCGTCGGCCGACAGCCCGCGTCCGCCGATGTCGATCGCGTGGCAGGTCGAGCCTACGTAGCCGAGCAGGCGGGTCCCGGCGAACACCGGTGTGACGATGGTGAAGTCGTTGAGCTGTCCGGAGCTGAGCCACGGCTCGTTGGTGATCAGCACGTCGTCGGGGGCCGGCTGCGGGAACCGGTCGAGGAAGTGGCGCATCGAGGCCGCCAGGGAGTTGATGTGGCCCGGGGTGCCGGTCACGGCCTGTGCGACCATCCAGCCCCGGTCGTCGAAGATCGCGGCCGAGAGATCGCCCGAGTCACGCACGATCGGGGTGAACGAGGTGCGGATCAGCGCGGCGGCCTGCTCGTCGGCGGCGGCGACCAGCCGGCTCCACAGCACCTCGAGCTTGCCGGGTGGGAGGCTCACAGCAGGACCTCCAGGACCTCGCCGGCATGCCGCTTGACGCGTGCTCCCGGCGGCACCACGAAGGTGGTCTCACGCTCCTCGATGATCATCGGGCCGTCGCCCTCCGCGTCCTGGCGTGGGACCACGGGCGTCGGCACGAATCCGTCCGCCTCCTCGAACCACGCCGGCCGCTCACTGCGGTGGGAACCCGAGAGGCCACGCATCGGCAGATTGGGTGGCGGTGTGTCCAGGTAGGACAGCCGCCAGGTGAGCACCTCCGGGGTGACCCCGACCGGCACCCGCCCGTACAGCCGTCGGTACTCCGCCTCCAACGCCTCGCTGAGCGCCGATGCCGGGTCGTGGTGGACCTCGTCGGGCACGGCGACGGTCACGGTGCCTCCCTGGCCGCGGAAGCGCAGCTCCGCCTCGACGACGCGTCGGCCGCCACTGGACGCTCCCACCCGGCTGCGTGCCTCCTCCTCGAGCTCGTCGAGCAGCGCAGTGACCGCATCGACCGTCAGCTCGGTGAGAGGGGTCGGCGCAGAGCGGGCGACGTCGAAGCCGGCCGGTGCGCCCAGGAAGCCGTGGGCGCTGGCGACCCCGGCACGGCCCGGTGACAGCACGCGCGGGATCCCGAGGATCCGGGCGATCGAGCAGGCGTGCACCGGGCCCGCTCCGCCGGTCGCAACCAGGGTGAACCGGGTCGGATCCAACCCCTGCTCGACCGCGTGCATCCGTGCGGCCGCGGCCATCTGCTCGTCGACGACCCGGCGCACGGCGGCAGCGGCGGTCTCCGGCGTGCCGTCGCCGGTCGGCAGCGCCGCAAGGGCCGCACGCGCCCGGTCGGTGTCGAGGACCAGCTCTCCACCGAGGAACCGGTCGGCCGCCAGGTGGCCGAGCACCAGGTCGGCGTCGGTCACCGTTGGTTGGTCGCCCCCGCGGCCGTAGCAGGCCGGACCCGGGTCGCTGCCGGCCGAGCGCGGGCCGACCCGCAGCAGGCGCAGCTCGTCGACCGCGGCGATGCTGCCGCCGCCGGCACCGATCTCGATCAGCTCGACGGTCGGCACCTGGATCGGCAGGCCGCTCCCACGCGCGAAGCGGCGGACACGCGCGACCTCGAACCGGTCGGTCAGGCGTGGCTCGTGGTCGACGACGTAGCAGGCCTTGGCGGTGGTCCCACCCATGTCAAAGGTGAGTGCGTGGCGGCCACCGACCGCGGCCGCCGTGGCCTGACCGGCAAGCACGCCACCGGCGGGCCCGGACTCCACCAGCCGGATCGGCACCTCGCTGGCGACCGCAGCCGGCGCCACCCGTCCGGTCGACAGCACCAGCTGCAGGTCGGCGTTGGGCGTGAGGGTGGCCAGTGCGGTGGAGAGCTGGTCGAGGTAGCGGCGCAGGATCGGACGGACATAGGCGTTGGCCACGGTCGTCGAGGCCCGGTCGAACTCACCGATCTGCGGCAGCACCTGCGCCGAGGTGGTGATGTCCAGCTCCGGTGCCCGCGCCTGCAACCGTGCGGCCAGGCTGTGCTCGTGGTCCTGCCAGCGGTAGCCGTGCAGCAGGCAGATGCCGACCGATTCGATGCCGTCGGCCGTCAACGCGTCGACGAGTCGGTCGATCTCCTCGTCCAGCAGGGGCTCGCGTACCGTGCCGTCGGCCAGCACGCGCGCTTCGACCTCGAAGCACCAGCGGCGCGGGACCAACGGCTCCGGCATGACGATGTCGAGGTCGTAGAGGTCGTAGCGCAGCTCGCGCCCGATGTGCAGGACGTCGCGGAAGCCACGCGTGGTCACCAGCGCGGTCCGTGCGCCGCGACGCTCGATCAGCGCATTGGTGATCAACGTGGTGCCGTGCAGCACGTGCTCGACCGCATCGCGGTCGATCCCGCTCGACTCCAGCAGCTGCTCGATGCCGGTGATCAGGCCCTCGGAGGGCTGCTGCGGCGTGGTCAGCACCTTGGCCACCGCCTGGCACCGGCCGTCCGGGTCCGAGAGGACCAGGTCGGTGAAGGTGCCGCCGATGTCGCCGGCGATGCGCCACGAGGTCATGGGTGGTCCCATCCGGCCGATGGAACCGCGAGTTGGCCCTGGGCGCGCAGGCGCCGGATGCGATCCAGCAACTCGCGGTCGCGGTCTGAGCTGAGCGCGCCGGCGTCGCGGTCGGTCCAGTCGTAGAAGCCACGACCGGTCTTGGCGCCGAGCTGGCCGTGGTCGACGCGTCGGGTCAGGGCAGGCTGCGGCGCGTCGCTGGTGTCGAGGTCCGCGAGCAGGTAGTCATGGATCGCGGCGACGACGTCCAGACCGCCGAGGTCGCAGGTCTCGAGCGGGCCCATGACCGGGAAGCGGGCGCCGAAGCTCAGTCGGGTCGCGGCGTCGATGTCGGCCGCGTCGGCGACGCCCGCCTCGAACAGCGCGATCGCCTCGCGGACGACCGCCTGCTGGAGTCGTGTGCCGATGAAGCCGGGCACGAACCGGTGCAGCTCGACCGGGTGCTTGCCCATGCGCCGGAGCAGCCGGCTGGCCTGCGTCACCAGCTGTGGATCGGTCCGCGTGCCACCCAGCACCTCGACCAGCGGGATCAGGTGGGCCGGGTTCCAGAAGTGCAGCACCAGGAAGCGTTCCGGGTGGTCGACGTCGGCCGCGAGCTCGTCGGGGCCGAGCCCGGACGTGGTCGAAGCCAGCACCATCGAGGGGTCTGCGACGGCCTCCACCCGGGCGTAGAGCTCGCGCTTGACGCGCGTGTCCTCGCTGACGGCCTCGACCGCGAGGGTCGCACCGTCGACGGCGTCTTCGAGTCGGTCGCTGCCGTCGATCGCCCCGAGCCGGTCGGTGGTCAGCCCCTCGCTGTGGAGCCAGGTCGTTGCAGCGTGTGTCTGCTCCACCGCGTGGGTCACCGCGTCGGCGCGACGCCCCCAGATCGTGACGTCGATGCCGGCGGCGGCGAACGCAGTGGCGATCGACGGCGCCATCGTGCCCGTGCCGAGGATCGTGGCGTGGTCCGGTTCCTCCATGGCCTGACCCCTTGACGTCCAGCACGGCGACGATGCGCGGATACATTATTCCGCCGCTGGTCGAGGACGGTAGCAGCGGCGCGGTGCAGCGCAGCAGCCCGGCTGGGCGGCCGGGGCGACGCATGCGTCGTCATGGCCGGCCGCGGTCGAGGTTGTCGGCGAGCAGCTCGGCGAGGTCCTCGAGGGCGGCGACGGAGTGGCCGGTCACGAATCGGTCCACCGCCGGTAGCGCGGCCGCCATGCCCCGTGCCAGCGGGCGATACCCGGGCTGGGCCTTGAGCGGGTTGACCCAGATGATGGCGTGGGCGACGCGTCGCAGCCGGTGCATCTGTGCCGACAGCTCGTCCGGGTCTCCGCGGTCCCAGCCGTCGGAGAGCACCACGACCACGGCGCCACGGGCGATGCCCGGCACGCCCCAGCGGTCGTTGAACTCGCGCAGGATCTCGCCGAGGCGGGTGCCTCCGGAGAGGTCGGGGATCGCGGCGGCGGCAGCATCGAGCGCAACGTCGGGATGTGGGGAGCGAAGCGCCCGGGTCAGCCGGGTCAGTCGGGTCGAGAACGCAAACGCCTCGGCCGGGTAGCGCGAGGCCACGACGACGTGCAGGAATCGCAGCAGGGCCCGGGAGTACGGCTCCATGGACCCACTGACGTCGCAGAGCAGCACGAGCCGGCGAGGCCGCACACGCCGGATGGTGGTCGGCCGGTCGACGAGCTCGCCCGAGGTCCGCAGCGCCCGCCGGACCGTGCGACGGGTGTCGAGCCGGCCGCTACCCCTGCCGCCGGAACGCCGACGTCGACTGCGCCGGTGCGGAACGGCCAGCTCGATGCGGTCGATCAGCCGGAACGCCTCGGCCAGCTCCTCGGCGGAGCACGCGCCGAGGTCGCGCTCGCGCAGGATGTCGTCGGGGCTGTAGCGCACCTCGGTGACCGGTCGGTCCTCGGTCTCGTGGTCGGTGCCCTCGAGATCCGGGTCGTCGAACGACAGGACCTGCTCGTCGGGATCTGCGGCCGGGGCGTCCTGCGAGGGTGCCGGCCCGCGCAGCCAGAATCGTTGGAACGCGCGGTCGTAGGCGGGGATGTCGTCGGGATGGGTGACCAGCGTGGCGCGGCCGGCCCAGTAGACGCCCGCATCCGAGGTCAGGCCGACCCGGGTGAGCGCACGGCAGAAGGTGATCGTGGCGTCAACGCTGACCGCGGCACCCTCCTCGCGGATGACGGCTGCGAAGCGGGCGGCGAGCAACTCCAGCGGGACCGTGGGATCGCCGTGCTGCTCGGGCGCGGGGTCCATCAGTCGGTGCCTGTGTCGTCCAGGATCGACTGCATGCCCAGCCGGTGCAGCTGCTCTTGATCCTCGCGGTGCTTGACGACCTGTCCGAGGGTCACCCCGGCGGTGTGCTCGTCGAGGGCCTCGCGACCGAGCCGGGCGACGGCCCGGGCCCAGTCGATCGACTCGGCGACGCCCGGCGGCTTGTACAGCCCGGCGGTGCGAAGCCGCTCGACGGCCCGGGCGATGTCGCGGGCGAGCTCGGGTCCGACCCCGGCACGCCGCTGCACGATCGCGATCTCCTGCTCGAGCCCGGGGTGGGGGACCCAGTGGTAGATGCATCGCCGCTTCAGGGCATCGTGGAGATCGCGGGTCCGGTTGGAGGTGATGACCACCAGCGGCGGGCGGTCCGCACGGATGGTGCCGAGCTCCGGCACGCTGATGGTGTAGTCGGAGAGCACCTCGAGCAGGAACGCCTCGAACTCGTCGTCGGCCCGGTCGAGCTCGTCGATGAGCAGGACCGGTGGCTGGTCGCTGTGCTGGTCGATCGCCTGGAGCAGCGGCCGCCGGACCAGGAACCGCTCCGAGTACAGCTCGTCCTCCGCGTGCTGAGGAAGCTGGTCGCCGGAGCGGATCTCGGCCGCGCGCAGGTGGAGCAGCTGCCGGGCGTAGTCCCACTCGTAGACGGCCTGGCTGACGTCGATGCCCTCGTAGCACTGCAGCCGGATCAGTGGTCGGTCGAGCATGCGCGTGAGGGTCTTGGCCACCTCGGTCTTGCCCACCCCGGCGTCGCCCTCGAGCAGCAAGGGCCGCTCGAGCTCGATGGCGAGGAAGATCGCGGTCGCGATGCCCTCGTCGGCGAGGTAGCCGTGCTCCTCGAGTCGGGCACGCAGTTCCTCGACCGCCGGGTTGTCGATACCGGCTGTTGCTGCCACGTTGCTGTCCTGATGAAGATCGGAAACGACCACCGTACTGTGCTGCCGGATCGGTCCGGTGCGCCGGCACGGGTGACGCCACGAGGTGAACTCGGTGTTGGCGTCCGGGGTCCTAATGTATACGTTATGCAGTACGCGACGTGGTGGGGAGAGCCGTGCGAACCGCAAGCATCCAGCTGTTGGTCGACGACACCGATCCGGGCGAACGGGTCGAGCGTGCCGTCGCCGCCATCGCCGAGGAAGCCGATCGCGGTGCGGATCTGGTGCTGCTGCCCGAGATCTGGTATCCGGGCTACTTCGGCTTCGACCGCTACGCGGAGCTGAGCGAGCCGCTCGACGGCCCGCTGGTGAGCCGGCTCGCCGCCGCTGCCGCCGACAACCACGTCAACCTGCTCGGTGGCAGCCTGGTCGAACGCCGCGACGACGGGCTGTACAACACCAGCGTGCTGTTCGATCGGCAGGGTGAGCTGGTCGCCAGCTACCGCAAGATCCACCTCTTTCCGTACGGATCCAAGGAGCACGAGCTGCTCACCCGGGGCGACGAGGTGGTGGTCGCCGACCTCGAGGGCGTGCAGTTGGGGCTGTCCACCTGCTACGACCTGCGCTTCCCGGAGCTGTACCGGGCGATGGTCGACCGCGGCGCGGAGGCGTTCCTGGTGGTCGCCGGCTGGCCGGTCCCTCGCCTCGACGCCTGGCGGACGCTCGGCCGGTCGCGTGCCATCGAGAACCAGGCGGCAGTGGTCGCGTGCAACACCTCCGGTCGCCAGGGCGGCAGCATGTACGCCGGCGCGTCGTACGCCTACGACGCCTGGGGGACCCCCAAGGGTGAGCTCGATGACCGGCCAGGCGTGCTGCGCGCGGAGCTGGACGTCGACGCCGTGCGCGCCGCGCGGGCCGACTTCCCCGCGCTCGACGGCCGTGTGCTCAACCAGACCTGACCTGGCACCGGGCAGGTCCCGGTACCGGCTCAGCAACCGACGATCACCGACGACCGTCGGTCAGACCGCAAGAATGATGGGGAGGAGACCCGATGAAGCAGCCCGAGTGCGAGTTCTGGGACCCGTTCGCGCCGGAGTACGCCGACCGGTGGCAGCCGATCGAGGGAGTCGACGGCCTCAGTGAGCTCGTCCTCGCTCGCGACCCGGAGACGGGCAGCTACAGCCGTCTGCTGAAGTTCGAGCCGGGAACCGACACCACACCGATGGGCGTTCAGCGCCACGACTTCATCGAGGAGATCCTGATCTACGAGGGATCGCTGCACGACCTGACCCTCGGCGAGACCTTCCACAAGGGCTGGTGGGCCTACCGCCACCCTGACATGCCGCACGGGCCGTGGACCTCCGAGGACGGCTGCGTCACCTTCGAGATCCGCACCTACGTGTGATACGCAACGTCCGGACGCCTCGGCACCGCAGCACTACGGTGCCGGGACGTCCGGCGACCGGTGGCTCCCACCGGGCGGGACCGACCGGCGTTCGAAGCGCCGGCGGCCCGCTGGCGCCGACGGCACCCCCGACCCACAGCCGCGGATCGACGACGGCACGGAGGCAGTGATGGACGACTCGAGCGCGAACGGGCCGGCCCCTGAGGTGCTCGAGCGGCTGCGACCGCGGGCGTTGCACCGGGCGGAGGAGGGGCGCAGCCTGCGCCGGGACGAAGTCGCCGCGCTGCTCACCTGCCGGGAGCAGGATCTCGACCGGTTGCTCGCGGTCGCGGCCCGGACCCGCGATGCCGCGCCGTGGTACGCCGACGGCGCCTGGGGCCGGACCCCTGACGGGCGCCGACGTGTGACCTACTCGCGCAAGGTGTTCATCCCCCTGACCCACCTGTGTCGTGACACCTGCGGCTACTGCACGTTCGCCTGGCCGCCCAAGGCGGACATTCCCGCCTACCAGTCGCCGGAGCAGGTGCTCGAGGTGGCACGGGCGGGGCAGCAGGCCGGGTGCACCGAGGCGCTGTTCACCCTGGGTGACCAGCCCGAGCAGCGCTACCCGGCGGCGCGCGAGTGGCTGCAGGCGCGCGGCTACGAGACGACGCTCGAGTACCTGCGGGCGGTGTCGATCCAGGTGATCGAGGAGACCGGGCTGCTGCCCCACTTGAACCCCGGGCTCATGAGCTGGGCCGACCTCGCCACGCTCAAGCAGGTGTCGGCGTCGATGGGGCTGATGCTGGAGACCACCTCCGAACGACTGCTCCAGAAGGGAGAGGCGCACTTCCAGGCGCCCGACAAGGAGCCGTCACGACGTCTGGCGACGCTCGAGGACGCCGGACGGCTGTCGGTCCCGTTCACCTCGGGGCTGCTGATCGGCATCGGTGAGACGCTGCCCGAGCGGGCGGACACCCTGCTCGCGCTGCGCGACGTCCACCGGCGCTACGGCCACCTCCAGGAGGTGATCGTCCAGAACTTCCGCGCCAAGCCCGACACCGCCATGCGCAACCACCCCGAGCCGCCGTTCGAGGACCTGCTGGCGTCGGTCGCCACCGCACGGGTCGTGCTCGGCCCCACGGTGCACCTGCAGGCACCGCCGAACCTCTCCCCGGGTCAGTACCCCGCGATCCTGCAGGCCGGGATCGACGACTGGGGCGGGGTGTCGCCGGTCACGCCGGACCATGTCAATCCGGAGGCGCCGTGGCCGCAGCTGGCGGAGCTCGAGGCGCGATCGGCCGACGAGGGGTTCGTGCTCAGCCAGCGGCTGCCCGTCTACCCCGAGCACGCGACGATGCCGGACCCGTGGCTCGCCGGGCGGATGCGTGCGCCGGTCGCTGCGCTGATGGCCCCCGACGGGCTGGCGCAGCCGGACGTGCGCCCAGAGCCCCAGGCCTGGCAGGACCCCGAGGTGTCCTCGGGTGCCCTGACTGCGGAGATGTCGGCGGTGATCGACGGCGACGAGGCCGGCGGATCGGCCGCGGACGGGCGCAACGCCCGCTCGGCACAGGCTGACGACGACGTCCACCGTGCGGTGTTCGGCGACGTCCACGTGATCGCCGACGGTGTGCTCGCGGCGAACGCCCCGAGGGTGGAGGGCCCCGCCCGCACCGCGATCCGGCCCGAGGTCACCGCGGCGCTGTCCAAGGCCCAGGCCGGGCAGGTGCTCGACGACGACGAGGCGCTGCTGCTGTTCGACACCTCCGGTGTGGAGCTCGACGCGCTCGCGCAGGCGGCCGACGAGGTCAGGGCCGAGCGGGTCGGCGAGATGGTCACCTACGTGATCAACCGCAACATCAACTTCACCAACGTGTGCTACACCGGCTGCCGGTTCTGCGCCTTCGCGCAGCGGCGCGACGACCCGGACGCCTACACGCTGTCGCTCGAGCAGTTGGCCGACCGCGCCCAGGAGGCGCGCGAGCTCGGCGCGACCGAGGTGTGCATGCAGGGCGGGATCCATCCCGACCTGCCCGGTGACTACTACTTCGACGTGCTCGATGCCGTGCTGGCCCGGGTGCCGGACATGCACGTGCACGCCTTCAGCCCCATGGAGATCGTCAACGGTGCGACCCGGATGGGGATCTCCATCCGCGAGTGGCTCGAGGAGGCGAAGCACCGCGGACTGGGCTCGGTGCCGGGTACCGCTGCGGAGATCCTCGACGACGACGTGCGGTGGGTGCTGACCAAGGGCAAGCTGCCGGCCTCGCAGTGGATCGAGGTCATCACCACCGCCCACGAGGTCGGGCTGCGGTCGTCGTCGACGATGATGTACGGCCACGTGGACGAGCCGCGCCACTGGGTCGCGCACCTCAAGCTCCTGCGCTCGCTGCAGGAGCAGACCGGCGGGTTCACCGAGTTCGTGCCCCTGCCGTTCGTCCACCAGCTCGCGCCGATCTACCTCGCCGGGGTGGCACGGCCGGGGTCGACCTGGGAGGACGACCGTCGGGTGCACGCCGTGGCCCGGCTGCTGCTGCAGGGTGAGATCGACAACGTGCAGCTGTCGTGGGTCAAGGTCGGGCTCGAACGTGGTGTCGAGCTCCTCCAGGGGGGCTGCAACGACCTCGGCGGCACGCTGATGGAGGAGACGATCTCGCGGATGGCGGGCTCCGATCACGGCGTGCGCAAGAGTGTCGCGGAGCTCGAGGGCGCCGCCGCGGCGGCCGGCCGGCCCGTGCGCCAGCGCACGACCGTCTATGAAGAGGTGGGCGAGCCCCTGGTCGCCTCCGGCACGGGCGAGTCCTAGGACGCCGTGTGACGCCGGCGGCCCGCCACCGTCGATCGCCGCACCAGGAGCATCGCACTGAGCGCGCCCGGCAGGGATCGAACCTGCGACCTGAGGATTAGAAGTCCCCTGCTCTGTCCAACTGAGCTACGGGCGCGAGCGGCACCAGCGTAGATGTCGCCGCCGGTTCGATCGTCGCCGGACGGGCGGGTGGCGCGGGACCACGTGCCATGCAGCGTCGTGGTCGGCAGGGACCGCCGGTGGTGCGGTGTGCACCCACCCACCAGGTCTCCGGCTGCGAACCGGAAGCGAACGCGGCCGGTGATGGTTGCCTGCCTGGAACCGGCACCGTGGAATCGGACGAGCGCCGGACCGGACCTACCCGGGAGGAGCGTGTGGGCGAGGCGAGCACCGGCCAGCGCGGCGTCGACGCCGCGCAGACGTCGCCGTCATCGAGCCGTGCCGTCAGGGTGCTGCGCTCACCGTGGACACGGATCAGCCTGCTCGTGCTGCTGGTCGCGGTCGGCGTGACGTTGGCGACGACGGCCGACGACCTGTCGGTCGAGGGCATCCGGGCGACGGTCGACGGCGTCGGTCCGCTCGCGCCGCTGGCCTATGTGCTGCTCTACACCGTCGCGGCCGTGCTGTTGCTGCCCGGGACGCCGTTCACGGTGACCGCCGGGGTGGTGTTCGGACCGGCCCTCGGGCTGGTCGTCGCGCTGGCCGGCGCGACGATGGGAGCGACCGGCTCGTTCCTGGTCGGCCGCGCGGTGGGTCGCGACGCCGTCGCCGAGCTCGCCGGGGACCGCGTCCAGCGCATCGATCAGGCGCTGGCCCGCCGCGGATTCGTGGCCGTGCTGATCGTGCGGCTGATCCCGCTGTTCCCCTTCAACGTCCTCAACCTCGTGTGCGGCGTCACGGCGCTGCGGCTGCGCGACTACGTGCTCGGCACCGCGATCGGGATCGTGCCCGGATCCGCGCTGCTGGCCGTCGCCGGGGGCAGCATCGACGACCCGACCTCGCCGGTGTTCATCGGTAGCGTGACAGGCTTCATCGTCCTTGCGGTGGTGACCGGTCTCATCGCCCGGCGGCTGCGACCCGAAGACGTCGCGGGGTCGGACGGTCCCGGCAGGGCCTGAGCACCATCTCCGCCGGTCGAGCCGGCCCGTCCACCCATCGTTGGGGAACCACATGCTGGATGCGAGCCTGCGGCCGCGGTTGGACCCCGTGCTGGTCTGGATCGCCCGGGGTCTGCAGCAGCTGGGCGTCGCGCCGATGGCGCTGACCCTAACCGGACTGGTCCTCGGGCTCGCTGCTGCCGGCGCCGCCGCACTTGCCTGGTGGTGGACGGCGCTGGCGTTGTGGCTGATCTCCCGGCTGTTCGATGGCCTGGACGGTCCGCTGGCCAGACTGCGCGGTGGCGGGACCGCTTTCGGCGGGTACGCGGATTTCGTCGCGGACCTGACCGTCTACGGCGCGTTCGTGGTCGGCTGTGCGCTCGGCCAGCCGGATGCGATCACGCCCCTGCTGGTCCTGCTGCTGACCTACTACGTCAACGGTGCATCGCTGCTGGCGTACTCGGCAGCCGCCGAACATGCCCGGATCAAGAGCCCCGACGAGCGCAGCTTCCACTTCACCCGTGGGCTCGCCGAAGGGACCGAGACGATCCTCGCGCACAGCCTGTTCGTGCTGTTCCCGGGACGCATGGGCCTGCTGGCGTGGGTGTTCGCCGCCGTCGTGGCGGTCACGATCGTGCAACGGCTGATGCTCGCCCGGCGGGTGCTTCGCGGCGCCGACGAGCTCACCGCGTGAGCAGCCGGCGCGCCACCAGCAGCAGCCGCGACAGCGGGCGCAGCCGTGCGAGGTCGGCCTGCAACTGGGTGAGCGACGCCGCCGCGACGTCCTCGCTCCAGGTGGGGTAGGCGTGGGTCGAGGCTCGCGCGATGGTTGCGAGCTTCGCGTCGTCGGCCATCCAGGCGACGATCTCGCCGATGGTCTCCCCGGCCCGCGGCCCCACCACCGTCGCTCCGACGATGCGGCCCTTGTGGTCGCTGACCAGCCGCGCGAAGCCGCCGGTCGCGTCGGCGGTCACCGCCCGGTCGAGCGTGGTGTGCTCGGCGTCGCGCACGACCGCACGCCGGCCGAACCGCTCCCGGGCCTGGTCGGCGGTCAGCCCCACCCGGGCGACCTCCGGGCTGGTGAACGTCACCCACGGGATGCGCTCGTGATCGACCGTGGCGCGCAGGCCGAACAGCGCGTTCTGGACGACCGTCGCCCCGTGGGTGGAGGCGACGTGGGTGAACGGCAGCGCGAGCGTGACGTCGCCCGCCGCGTAGATGCGGGGGTTGGAGGTGCGCAGCCGGTCGTCGACCACGACCGCGCCGCGGTCGTCGAGCTCCACCCCGGCGGCCTCCACACCGAGCCCGGCGGTGCGTGGCGCGCGGCCGACCGCGACCAGCAGCCGGTCGAACGGCAGCCGCTGCTCGCCGGCCCCGGCGTCGACGACCAGGTGCCTGGTGCCGTCGGCGTCGACCTCGGCGCGCACCGCCCGTGTCCCGACGCGGACCTCGACTCCTTCGGTCTCCAGGTGGTCTGCGATCAGCTCGCTGGCCGTTGGCTCCTCCTTGATCAGCAGCCGGTCGGTCATCTCCACGATCGTGACCTGCGAGCCGAGGCGGGCGAACGCCTGCCCGAGCTCGCAGCCGATCGCGCCGCCGCCGAGCACCACCAGCCGTTCGGGCAGCTCGGTCAGGTCCCACACCGACTCGTTGGTCAGCGGGTCGACCGCGTCGAAGCCGGGCAGGCCGGGCACGACCGGTGCGGAGCCGGTGGCGATCAGCGCCCGGCGGAAGGGGATCCGGTGGCCGTCGACCTCGACGGCGTCCGGCGCGACCAGCGTCGCGTGGCCGTGCACGACCTCGATGCCCAGTGAGCGAAGCCGGTGCGGCGAGTCGTGTGGCTCGAGCACGCCGATCGCGTCCTTGACGTGCTGCATCACGGCGCCCAGATCGACCTCCACCCGTGCCGTCGAGACGCCGAGGTGCTGCGAGGTGCGCGCGACGTGCGCCGCCGACGCGGCCTCGATCAGCGCCTTCGACGGGACGCAGCCGGACCAGAGGCAGTCCCCACCGGTGCGTGCCTGCTCTATCAGGGCCACGCGCGCGCCCTGTCCGGCGGCACCGATCGCGGCCACCAGGCCGGCGGTGCCCCCGCCGATCACCGCCAGGTCGACCCGTGCCACCTCGTCGTCTCCTTGGTTGCGTTGCGTTCGATGGTCGTCTCAGTCACCGCCCGCGGCGTCGGTCGCGGCCCGTAGCAGCTCGGCGACCGGCGGGCGGTCGTCCCGTGTCTGGGGGCGTGCGTAGGCGATGTGCTGGTCGGGTCCGACGACGAAGTCACCGCCGAGCTGCAGCAGGTCCACCCCGCCGATGGTGAGCCGTTCCCCGGCCTGCAGCAGCCGGCCGTACACCCGGTAGACGTTCGGGTCCATCCAGATCTTCCACCACGGCGCGCGCTGCAGGCCCCAGCCCGTGTAGTGCCGGCGTTCGCGGTCGACCAGGACGGGGAACGGCAGGTCGTCGAGCTCGCGCAGCAGCGTGCGGCGCAACAGCGCCGGGTCGTCGAACACGACGAACAGCGCCGTCGCGCCGACCGCCTCGAAGCGGGGCCAGCGTTCGCGCACCTTCACGAGGTGCGCACGGCAGATCAGTCAACCGGCGTGGCGCAGGAACGACACCAGCACCGGGCTGCCGGCGGGGTCGTCGAGCGCCGTCACCTCGCCGTCGAGGTCGGGCAGGCGCAGCTGCGGTGCCGGTTCGCCGATACGGGGAGCAGCGGTCACATCGATCTCCGTTGAGGGGAAGTGGTGGGGGGGCAGCGGGCATCCGCTCGCCCCCGGACACAACGAGTTCGGTGCCGAGTTGCTTCCGTCCGGTCGTCTGGTCGGCACCTGCCCGTCCGACCGGGCGTGGTCCCGCGGTCGGCCCTACCGTCGTACGGGCAGACGACGAGGAGGCGTGGGTGCACGTGTTGGTGATCGGCGCGACCGGCGGGACCGGCAACGCCCTGGTCCGCGATCTGCTGCGACGGGGCCACGCCGTCCGAGCGATGATCCGCGACCGAGGGCAGGCTGACGCGCTGGTGGGGCTCGGGGCGACGCCCGTGGAGGGCGACCTCGAGGGGGAGCTCGCCGGCGTGGTCGACGGTGTGGACGCCGTGGCGTTCTGCGCCGGTTCGGGTTCGACGACCGGACCGGACGCGACGCTGCGCGTCGACCTGCACGGAGCCGTGCGGGTGATCGACGAGTGTGTCGCGGCGGACGTGCCGCGGTTGGTGATGCTCTCGTCCATGCGCGCGGACGATCCGCTGCGGGGGCCCGAGCGGCTCCGGCACTACCTCGCGGCCATGCACGCCCGCGACCGTATCCTGATCGGCAGCGGCCTCGCCGCCACGATCGTCCGGCCCGGCCGCCTGCTCCACGACCCGGGCACGGGCCGGGTGCGCACCGGTGTCCCGCGGCTCGAGGAGCGGGGCGAGATTCCACGCGAGGACGTCGCTGCGGTCATGGCCACCTGCCTGGAGGACGACCGCAGCATCGGTGCCACCTTCGAGCTGCTCTCGGGCGAGACCCCCGTCGCCGACGCGGTCGCGGCGCTCGGGCAGCACGGATGAGCCGCGGCACGTGAGTGCGTCGCAGCGACCCGCCGACCGGCGGCCGTCGGCGGTGGAGCGGGCCGTCGACCGGGTGCCGTTCCTCGAGAAGGAGCTGTTCCTGCTCGCCCGGCTCGTGCGTCGCGGTGACCGCTGCGTCGACGTCGGGGCTGCGGGCGGTGCGCACCTGCTGGTGATGGCGGCCCGTACCGGGCGGAGCGGACGCGTGCTCGGGATCGAGCCGCGCCCCGGCTCGTTCGCCGTGCTGCGCCGGGTGGTGCAGCTGAGCGGACTGGGTGGTCGCGTCGCGTTGGCACCGGTGGCGCTCAGCGACACCACCGGCTCGGTGACGCTGCGGGTGCCGGTGGTGCCGACGCGGGCGCATCTGCGTGGCAGCGTGCGCGACACCGACGCGGTCGCGGCCTTCGCCAGGCTTCCGGCCCGGGAGGTGGAGGTCCCCGCGCATCGACTCGACGACGTCGTCGCAGCCGCCCGGCTCGACCGGGTCGACGTACTCAAGTGCGACGTCGAGGGCGCCGAGCTGCTGGTGCTCGCCGGTGCGTCCCGCGTCCTGCGTCATGACCGGCCCGTGGTGGTGCTCGAGGCGGACGACCTCCACCAACAGCGCTTCGACGCACGTGCGCAGGACGTCGGTGACGCCGTCGTCGCGCACGGCTACCGGATGCACCGCTACCGGCGCGGCCGTCTCGAACCCGTCACCGGCGTCAACGACGACGAGGACGACTACGTCTTCGTGCCGAAGGAACGCACCCTGCCCACCGGGCTGCGCTGCCGGACGTGAGCCGTCGTCGGTCGCGCGACTGGACCGGGGTGTCGCCCCGACCTGCTCGCCCGACCGTCCGGCCACCAGCCCGGAGCCGCAGCACGCACGGCCACGCACGTTCGGCCAGGGTGTCGATGCATCCGTCTGTGACCCGCTGGCATCGTCGACAGCGTCCGGCGACACGACCCGTGCGACAACCTGCGACGCAGACCTGGGGGCGTCCATGCTCGCCAGTCGAGCCGATCCGGCCCCACCGACGGCGCCGAATGGGCGCCGTGGACGCCGCTGGCCGATCAGCGTCGCGGCCGGGCTGCTGGCGGTGCTGGTGCTCCCGGTCCCCTGGATGCACGTCGTCTCCGACGACCCGCCGGCCGTCGCCTGGCGCTTGAACGGCCGACTCCACGTCAACGACACCCCGATCGACCCGCCCGGCCGGTGGAGTTGGCTGACCGTCGGTCGTCCGCAGCTGCTCGTCGAATGGTTGCTGGAGCGCGTGACCGGCTCCGACGACCCGCCTCGGGACATGCGGGGTCCCTCGGCCACACCCCGCCCACTGCTGAACGAGCCGGCGGCGGCTGCGACCGGGCTACGTCGGGCCGGGCACGACGTGCAGCTGCAGCTGCTGGTCGAGGCACGGCGACCGCACGTGCCCGGACTGCCGGCGTCGACGACCATCACGGCGATCGACGGCATCGAGCTCACCGATCGTCACGCCTGGGAACGTGCGACCCAGCGTCGGGAGCGGGTCCGCCTGCCACCGGGGCAGCTGCTGCCGACCCCGGAGCAACGCACGCTCGAGCTGACCGACGGACGCACGGTCGTCATCGACGGCGGCGAGCTTCCCTACGAGGTCATCAACCCGCTCGATGTGGCGCCAGCGGGCATCACTGCCCAGATCTCGTTCGCGTGGCTGTCTGTACTGCCGTCCGAGTGGTTCCGTGAGCTGTCGCTCGGGCGCTCCCACGGGATGATGGTGGCCTTGACCACCTACGCGTACGTGGTCGACGCAGATCTGGCGCAGGGTCGTCACATCGCGGGCACGGGCGGGATCCGGGGCGACGGGACGGTCACGCGGGTCGGTGGGGTCGACGCGAAGGCACGGGCGGCCCATCGCGCCGGAGCGGACGTGCTGATCGTCCCGGCCTCGCAGCGTTCCCAGCTCGACGATCTCGACCTGGACGGGATGACGGTCGTCCCGGTCGAGACCCTCGGTGAGGCGGTGCGCTGGCTCGAACGGCCGATCACCTGACGCCAGCGACCTGCTGGCAGGACGGTCGTCGAGGCAGGGGGGTCAGCGCTGGTCGAGGCCTCGCATCTCCAGCACCAGCAGTGCCAGCTGCACGTCCAGGCGGGTGCGGGCGTCGGTCATGAACGGCCCGACCACGGCCTCGATCTTGTCGATGCGGTACCGCAGGGTGTTGTAATGGAAGTGGAGCCGACGGGCCGCCTCCGCGACGTTGCCGCCGGTGTCGAGCAGGGCCTGCAGCGTGCGCCGCAGGTCGGCGTTGGTGGCGTCGTCGCGTGCGAGCTCACCCAACGTCTCGGTCACGAACGAGCGCAGCTCTTCGCGATCCTCGATCAGCGACAGCAGCCGGTAGGCACCCAGGTCGTCGAAGTGCACCACCGCCCCGGGGCCGTGGACCTGCCGTCCGATACTCAAGGCCCGCCCGGCCTGCTCGTAGGCAGCTGCGATGGCGGTCACGTCGGTGACGGGCCGGGACAGCCCGGCCGACACCGAGCCACCGGCGGCCGCGGTGGCCTTCGCCGCCAGCCGTCGGACGAAGTCGTGCGCCTCGGCGCGCGCCGCTCGAGACTCGAACGCCGCCGTGAGGATCACGACCTCGTGGCTGAAGCGCACGACCGCGGCCCCGGGATCCCGGTCGAGCACCACGCGTCGGACGGTGGCAGCCAGCGGCGGTCGGCGTGTGATCTCGTCCGGCAGGACCAGCTCCGCCGGCTCGTCGAGCCGCAGCACCAGGACGATCAGTTGGCGGTCGAGGTCCCAACCGAAACCTGCGGCGCGACGCAGCGCGTCGTCGGGGTCGTCGACGTCGCGCAGCAGGTCGTGCATCAGGTCGGAGCGGTACTTGTCCTCGACCGCCTTGACCTCGGCCTGCTTGGTCATCGTCAGGGCCGCGACCGTCGCGGCGTTCTCGATCGCCTGGGTGTCGGCGGTCGGACCGTCGGCACCGGGGAAGGCGACGACCAGTCCGTGCTCGCGCAATCCGGCCACGATCGGTGCCGTCGACACCGGCAGCTCGACGCCGTCGAGCCGGGCGTGGTGGCTACCCACCTCGATCGTCGCGTCCCGGGCCAGACCGACCTCGTCCAGGCGGGCGCCCGCGAGCACCACGCCCTCCCGGTCGACGATCGCCGCCGGCGCGTCCACGAGCTCCGCGAGGTCTCGTGCGATCTCCGGCAACCCGTGGCCGCGCAGGACCAGCTGCAGGAACGCGTTGTGGATGCGTTCGGAGCGGGCGAGTGCCTGTGCCTGCTGGTTGAGGATGCCCGTGAGCACCTCGTTGAGGATCTCGTCGAAGCCGACGTCGTCAGGCAGTTGGACCACCGGGAAGCCGCGCTCGTCGGCGAGCTCGAGTGCCGCCGGTGGAAGCTCGTCGAGATAGCGACCGAGCTTGACACCGACACCGGCGAGCCCGGCGTCGTCGAGCTGCCCGAACAGCCCGGGCAGCGCCTGTGCCTGGTCGCGCAACGGATAGGCCGTGGTGAGCAGGAACTCGTGGGGCTTGACCCACGGCAGGATGTCGGGCACCTCCATGACGTTGAGGCGCTCGACCTGCCGGTCGAGGCCGGCGTGGCCGGCCAGGACGCGGGCCGCGGCCAGCGACGGCGCGTAGAGGACCTCGTGGACGGGCTGGGCGTGCGATCTGGCCAACGGTGGCGGAGCGGGGCCGGTCGCGACCACGTGGCGTCCCTCGCGTCGATTGGCAGGTGATGCTACCTCCGGGCCCGTGCCGTCGTCCGAACTGCACATGGAGGTCGGTGGCGCGGTCCGGATAGCGTCGCGGCGACCGACCAGCCGTGCGATCATCTACCGTTCCGTGTTCACCCCAGCCGAGGAAGCCCCATGCCGTTCGAGGTACGCAAGGTCGAGATCAAGAGCGTCAGTGACGCCTCCGGACTTGCCGAGCTGATCGACGACGGGGTGTTCGCCGCCGACGAGGTCGTGGCCGTGATCGGCAAGACCGAGGGCAACGGCGGGGTCAACGACTTCACCCGGATCCTCTCCGACCAGGCATTCCGTGGGGTCCTGCTCGACAAGGGCACCCGCAGTGAGGAGCAGGTCAAGCAGATCCCGATGGCGTGGTCCGGCGGGTGCGACGGTGTCATCACACCGCATGCGACGGTGTTCGCACAGGTCGGCGACGACAAGGGGGTCGACACCGACGACAAGCGGCTGGCGGTCGGCATCGCCATGTCCGAGGTGCTGCTCCCCGAGGACATCGGTCGCCCCGCGATGGTGGAGAAGGTCGCCGAGGGCGTGAAGCGTGCGATGGCAGAGGCGGGCATCGTCGACGTCGCCGACGTGCACTACGTGCAGACCAAGACCCCGCTGCTGGTCCAGGACACCATCGCGGATGCCCACGCCCGCGGGCAGACCGTCTACACCGAGGACACGCTGTTCTCGATGGACATCTCCAACGGGACCACCGGGCTCGGCATCGCCTACGCCCTCGGTGAGATCGACCGGGTGCCCGAGCCCGAGGAGATCGGCACGAACCACGACCTGTACTCCTCGGTGGCGTCGTGCTCCTCGGGGGTGGAGCTCGACCGGGCGCAGATCGTGGTGGTCGGCAACGCTCCCGGGGCGCGCAGCCGCTACCGGGTCGGGCACTCGGAGATGAAGGACGCCATCGACCAGGACGGCATCTGGGAGGCCATCCGCGTCTCCGGGCTCGAGTTGCCCGAGCGTCCCCACCACACCGACCTCGCAGATCGCCTCGTCAACGTCTTCCTCAAGTGCGAGGCGGATCCCCGCGGCACGCTGCGGGGGCGTCGTCAGCTCTCGCTCGACGACTCCGACGTCCACCACCACCGCCAGCTCAAGGGCGCGGTCGGCGGGGTGACCGCGGCCACGATCGGGGACCCTGCGGTGTTCGTGTCGGTCGCGGCGCTCCACCAGGGACCGCTCGGCGGCGGCCCCGTCGCGGCGATCACCCGGGCCGACTGACCGGGTCGGGACGGCACGGTCCGCTGGGCACAGAAGCTGCCAGCGTCCGTCGTCAACCTCTGCCAGCGACGTGTCGTCCCGAGACTCCCTAGGCTTCGCCTCGCGTCCGGACGGCCACCGTCCGACGGCACGTGGAGCAGCGGGGGCGGGACACCGGCGGGAGCGCGGTGTCCTGACCAGACGACCGGCAGTCGCCGCACCGCGGCGCACGCAGACCTGGTCCGCACCGGGCCGGGGGAGGGGAGCAACGATGAGCAGCACCGCTCCGATCACGGAGTTGAACTACGGACTCGAGGAAGTCCCGAAACCGGCGCCGAAGGCGTTGGGCCTTGCGATCCAGCACGTGCTCACGATGTTCGGGGCCACGGTCGCCGTCCCCTTCATCATCGGGGTTGGCCCCGGTGGGCTCGGCTTCGGCCCGGCGGAGCTCGCGATCCTGATCAGTTCGGTGTTCATCGCGTCGGGGGTCGCGACGGCGATCCAGGTCACCATCGGCACCCGGCTGCCGATCGTCCAAGGGGTGTCGTTCGCCTTCCTCGGACCGTTCTTCGCCATCGCGAGCGTCTACGAAGGCGCCGAGGGCATGCAGGTCATCGCCGGCATGGTCATCGTCGGTGCGCTGCTGCCGCTGATCATCGGCTTCGGCGGGCTCATGGGTGTGCTTCGGCGCTTCGTCACACCGATCACCATCGGTCCGGTCATCGCGCTGGTCGGGCTCTCGCTGTTCCAGGCCGCCGCGGACAACTCGGCGGGCAACTGGCCGCTGGCGCTGACCACCCTGGCGCTGATCTTCATCTTCTCGCTGGTGCTCGCCCCCAAGGTCCGGCTGTTCTCGCTGTTCCCGATCCTGCTTGCGATCATCACCGCCTACGTCATCGCGTTGATCGTGACCGCGACCGGGGTCGTCGAGGAGGGTGCCGCCGCGGCGGTCTCCTTCGCGACCGTGGGCGAGGCCGACTGGTTCCGCGGCTTCGAGGTCGGAGGCGGCGGCCTGATCTTCCCCTGGGGTCCACCGATCTTCGACTTCGGCTTCATCATCGCGATCCTCGCGGCGTACCTGGCCTCGTCGATCGAGTCGTTCGGGGACTACCACGCGATCTCGCGGATCGCCGGCGTCGGGGACCCGGAGTCCAAGACCATCAACCGCGGCCTGGGTGCCGAGGGCATCGGCTGCGCGCTGACCGGGGTGTTCGGCGGATTCTCCTCCACCTCCTACTCGGAGAACATCGGGCTGGTCGGGTTGACCCGGGTCGCCAGCCGGGTCGTGGTGCTCATCGGTGCGGTCGTGCTGGTCGTGCTCGGCCTGATCGGTCCGGTCGGCGCCGTGATCGCCACCATCCCGGTCCCGGTGGTGGGCGGCGTCTACCTCGCGCTGTTCGGTCTGATCACCGCCGTCGGGCTGTCCAACCTGCGTCGGGCCGACATGGACTCCCAGCGCAACCTGCTGATCATCGGGTTCCTGCTCTTCGGCGGCCTCGCCTTCCCCTACTTCTTCGGGACGGAGGCCGGACAGGAGTTCACCTTCTTCGGCATCGAGTGGGCGACGACGCTGATCCAGTCGATCGGGTCCAACTCCATCGCGGTCGCCGCGGTGCTCGGCATCCTGCTCGACAACCTCATCCCCGGCACGAACGAGGAGCGGGGTATCGGATCCGATGAGGAGGTCGTGGGTCCGGATGACCTCACGGGCCGCAAGAGCGTGGACGACGAGTGAGCTGACCGCTCCACCACGCACGACCGTTCGGACC
>SKSM01000235.1 GCA_007122985.1 Nitriliruptoraceae bacterium
GGCCGCGCCCTGCGCCGGGGCGGGCACGCCACCACCGGTGGCCGCGCCCACCTCGGCGTCCACCGCAGCCGTCGGGCGCCCGCTCACGACGCCAGCAGCTCGTCGACGGCGCTGCGCACGGCCAGCAGGTCGTCGTGGTCCTTGATCACCACTCCGAGGGTGTCGAGGACCGTCTGGCGGTCGAGCTCCCCGCCGTCGATGCCCGCGACCACCCGCGCCCAGTCGATGGTCTCGGCGATGCCGGGCGGCTTGTACAGGCCGAGCCGCCGCAGCCGCGCGACCACCCCGGCCACGCGGCGGGCGACCTCGGCCGGCACATCGGGGGCCCGCAGCCGCACGATGGCCGTCTCACGGTCGACGTCAGGGTGGTCGATCCAGTGGTAGAGGCAGCGGCGCTTGAGCGCGTCGGAGAGCTCGCGGGTGCGGTTCGAGGTCAGCAGCACCATGGGCGGCGCGTCGGCTGCGATGGTGCCGAGCTCGGGGATCGAGACCTGGAAGTCGCTGAGGATCTCGAGCAGGAACGCCTCGAACTCGTCGTCGGCACGGTCGATCTCGTCGACGAGCAGCACCGCCGCCGGACCGGCGCGCAGCGCCTGCAGCAGCGGCCGCGCGAGCAGGAACCGCTGCGAGTACAGCTCGGACTCGTGGTCGGCGGGACGCTCCCCCGAGGCCTCCAGGGCCCGCAGGTGCAGCAGCTGGCGCGGGTGGTCCCAAGCGTAGAGCGCCTGCGAGCGGTCCAACCCCTCGTGGCACTGCAGGCGGATCAGCTGCGCGCCGTGGACCGCGGCCAGGGTCTTGGCCAGCTCGGTCTTGCCCACGCCCGCGTCGCCCTCGAGCAGCAGCGGCCGCCCCAGGGTCGCCGCCAGGTGCGCGGCGGTCGCCACCCCCCGGTCGGCGAGGTAGCCGTGCTCCTCGAGCGCCGCCTGCAGGCCCGCCACGTCGACGGGTGGCGTGCCTCCACCGTGGTGGGTCGGGTCGTCCTGCACACCGGCCTCCCGCCGACGTCCGGTCGCAGCCGTGAACCGGCCGTACCCTGCCGACGGTAGCTCGCCTCGGAGGGAGCCGGGATGACCGACGCCGCACACCACCACGACCCCGCCTGCGCGACGGCGCACGGCGACGGGCCGACGCCCACGTCGGACGACCGCGACCTGGTGGTGGTCTACGCCACGCCGCTCGCGGCCTACCTGCTGGGGTGGGGCCGCCAGCTCGGCTTCACGACCACGCTGCTCGAGCCGCAGCGCCATCGGGTCACCAGCGACCACCGCGCAGCGGCCGGCCACGTCGAGCACGACCCACGGGCGGCGCGTCCCCACCCCCACAGCGACGTGGTGGTCACCGACCACGGGCGTGGTGACCTCGGTCCCACCATGGCGCCGCTGGTCACCGCCGCGCCCCGCTCGGTCGGCATCATCGGCTCACCCCGGCACGCCGCCCCCCACGCGCCGGCGCTCGCCGAGCAGGGCGTCGATGAGCAGCTGATCGACACCGTCCAGCGACCGATCGGGCTCGACATCGGCTCGCGGACGCCGCCGGAGATCGCGGTGGCGATCCTCGGCGGGCTGCTGGCCCAGCACAACGGCCGCAGCGGGCGGCTGCCCGAGCCGACGGCCGGCGCGACCGCCTGAGGCGCTGTCCGCACCGCGCGTCCCCGGCGGCGGCTGCCCGCGGTCAGCGTTCGCGGTCGCGCACGAGCCCGTCGAGCGCGACGGTGACCATGTCGTCGAAGGTGCGCTGGCGCTCCTCTGCGCTGACGTGCTCGCCGGCCAGCAGGTGATCGCTGACCGTCAGCACGGCCAGCGCGCGGGCACCGTGCTCCGCGGCCACCCCGTAGATGCCCGCGGCCTCCATCTCGATGGCGAGCACCCCCATCGCGGTCATGGTCGGGATCAGCTCGTCGCGGGGGTCGTAGAACAGGTCGGCGCTGTGGACGTTGCCGACGTGGGCGGCGACCCCGGTGGCCTGTGCCGCGTCGGCGGCCGAGCGCAGCAGCTCGAAGTCGGCGATGGCCGCGAAGTCGAGTCCGGCGTAGCGCGCCCGGTTCACCCCGGAGTCCGTGCAGGCGCCCGAGGCCAGGACGACGTCGCGCATCGCCACGTGCTCCTGCACCGAGCCGCAGGAGCCGACCCGCACCAGCCGCCGCACGCCGTACTCGGTGACGAGCTCGGTGGTGTAGATCGACGCTGAGGGGATGCCCATCCCCGTGCCCAGCACGGAGACCGGCATGCCCCGGTAGCTGCCCGTGAACCCGAGCGCGTTGCGTACCGCGGTGACCTGCTCGGGCTCGTCGAACCAGGCCTCGGCGATGTGCTGGGCGCGCAGCGGGTCACCGGGCAGCAGGACGGTGTCGGCGAAGCCGCCGGGTGCCGCGCTCAGATGCGGGGTGGGCATGGTCGTCGGCCTCCGCGTCGGTCGGGGTCGGCGCCGCTGCTCAGGGGCCGCGGGCGGCGCCGCCGTACGCTAGTCGCAGCGGCCCGGAACGTGCGCCGATCACCGGCCTGGACGGTCAGGCGAGCTCCGGGGCCGCCCGGTCCAGGATCGGCTGCAGGTCCAGCCCGTCCGGCAGCGTGCCGAACGCGAGGCCCGCGTCACGGTCGAGCCGGGAGGCGACGAAGGCATCGGCCACGGCCGGGTCCCCGTGCTGGAGCAGCAGCGCGCCCTGGATGGCCAGCGCCAGCCGCTCGACCAGCACGCGCGCACCCGCCTCGGTCGGCTCGGCCAGCCGCTCGCGGGCGCGTGTCAGCATCGCGTCGAAGCGGGGGTCCGCACCAGCCGCCCCCGCGAGCTCCTCGGCGAGCGCGTCGAGCGACTCGGGATTGCGCCGCATCGCGCGGAGCACGTCCAGGCACTGGACGTTGCCCGAGCCCTCCCAGATGCCGTTGAGCGGGCTCTGCCGGAACAGCCGCGGCATGCCCGACTCCTCGACGTAGCCGTTGCCGCCGAGGCACTCGAGCGCCTCCGCGGCGTGTGCGGGCGCCCGCTTGTTCACCCAGTACTTGGCGATCGGTGTGAGCACGCGGCGCAGGGCGGTCTCGTGCGGGTCGTCGGCGTGGTCGAAGGTGCGGGCCAGGCGCAGGGTCAGGGCGATGGCGGCCTCGGTCTCCACCGCCAGGTCCGCGAGGACGTTGCGCATCAGCGGCTGCTCGGCCAGCCGCCGCCCGAATGCCGCGCGGTGGGCGACGTGCCAGGCGGCCTCGCTGGTGCCGTGGCGCAGCCACCCCGCCGCGCCCGCCACGCAGTCCATCCGGGTGGCGGCGACCATCTCCATGATCGTGCGCACCCCGCGGTGCTCCTCGCCGACCAGCCATCCGGTCGTCCCGGCGAACTCCACCTCGCCGGAGGCATTGGACCGGTCGCCGAGCTTGTCCTTCAGCCGCTGGATGCGGAAGACGTTGCGGCTGCCGTCGGGCAACCACCGCGGGACCAGGAAGCACGAGGGGGCCTGCGCGTCGCCGATCTTGGCGAGCGTGAGGAAGGCGTCGTTCATCGGCGCCGAGGTGAACCACTTGTGCCCGGTCAGGGCGTAGGCGCTGCCCGGGCCACCGCCCTCGAGCGGGACCGCGGCGGTGGAGTTGGTCCGGACGTCGCTGCCGCCCTGCTTCTCGGTCATGGCCATGCCGAACAGCGCCCCGGCCTTGTCCTCGACCGGCCGCGCGCCGGGGTCGTAGACGCCGGTGGTGACGTGCGGCTCCCAGCGTGCGGCCAGCTCCGGCTGGAGGCGCAGGCTCGGGACCACGGCGTAGGTCATGGTCATCGGGCACAGCGTCCCGGAGTCGATCTGCGGCCACAGCACGTACTTGGCCGCACGGGCGACGTGGGCGCCCTTGCCCGGATCCGCCCACGGCCGGGCCGCGAGGCCGTGCTCGATGCCGGCACGCATCAGCTCGTGGTAGGCGGGGTGGTAGCGGATCTCGTCGATGCGGTGGCCGTAGCGGTCGTGGGTGCGCAGCTCCGGCGGGTGCTCGTTGGCTTGCCGACCGCGCTCGGCCCAGTCGGGGTCGCCCACCAGCCGGCCGACGGCGTGGAGCTGGTCGTCGGCCCAGCCGGCGCCCTCGCGCACGATGCCCTCGCGCAGCGCGGGATCACGGTCGTAGGCGTCGACCGCGGGTCGCGGGGGTGGTTGGTTCTCGACCTGGTGGGTGTCGGCGGTGGTCATCGGTGATCTCCTTGCAGCACGGGCGTGGGGGAAGCCGACGTCTTGGCTGACGGCACGGCGCGCAGACAGGTGGCGACCAGCGCGTCGACGTGGGCGGCCGGGTCACCCAACGGGTCGGCGTCCGTACCCGCCACCGGCGGCGCCAGCGGGCCGACCAGGACCTCGCCGCTCGCGCCGACCAGCGCCGCGGCGACCACCTCGACGTCGTGCTCGGCGAGCGACCCGTCGGCGACGCCGTCGGCCAGGACCGCGGCGAA
>SKSM01000318.1 GCA_007122985.1 Nitriliruptoraceae bacterium
GACCCCTCACCGAGCTCGGGGACGATGCGGGCGAGCTCGCTGCGGCCGGGTCCGAACACCTCCGTCAGGCGGGCGTGCCCGAACTCGTCGGCAAGCCGGCGCAGGATCTCCGCCAACGGTGCGAACGGCAGCTCGCTTCCCCCACCTCAACGCACCGGCCGACCACGGTCCGCATTCCGGCGTCCTCGCCCCGCCGCACGACCTCCTCCACGAGGCGGGACTTCCCGACACCGGCCTCACCGGAGACCACTGCCAGACGGAAGGCGGCCGATGCCACCTCACCAACGAGCCGATCCAGCTCCTCGAGCTCACGATGGCGGCCGACCGACTCTGGACTGCTGACCCGTCGTCGCATGCTCAGACCACGCCCCTCCCTGGGACGCGGGCGAGCCTACGCAACGCCCCCGTACCGAGGAAGGCCTGCAGTCGCTACCGACGGCAAGCCGCGCGCAAGCGTTCCGATGTGGGCCAAGATGGACTTGAACCATCGACCTCACCCTTATCAGGGGTGCGCTCTAACCGGACTGAGCTATTGGCCCCGGGCGACACGGCGGATCGCGTCGCGGCGGCGCAGCGTAGCGAGCGGTGCGTCCGGGGGCGAACCCCGGCAGGGTCGTCGCCGACGTCAACGACCTTCGAACAGCGACTGGTCGGCGCCGTCGTCGTGTTCTGCCGGCGACCGGACCCGGGCTCCGCTCGCTGGCGTCGCCTGGTCGCCGTGCGCGCGTGCGGGGGCACGTGGGCCGCTCGGTTGGGTGCCCGCGGTCACCGGACGAGCGGTCGCGGTCTTCGGCTGGGCTCCCGAGCCGTCCTCGATGATGCCGATCACCAACCCGCCGGTCAGGTCGGCGATGAGGTTGTGCAGGAAGGCGAAGAACACCAGCACGGCGGTCTGCACGATCACCCACATGCCCCCGAGCAGCGCGAGCGCCTGGAACAGGTTGCCGGCATTGACCCCGCAACTGGTGAATCCGACGTCCAGGGCGATCTCGCAGACCTGGTCGACGATCTGCAGCCGGTCGATGATGAACCACACCACCGCCGCGACCAGCATGAAGATCACGAACAGCACGACGTTGGCCACGGCCCCGAACTTCAGGACCGACCATGGATCGAGCCGCTTGATCGTCAACCGTCGTCGGACCACGTGCACTCCTACCGCCCGCGGGGGATGCTACCTGCGGGATCGCCGCGAACCGCGACACCCCACGGTCTAGCGTTCCGCGCCGCGCATCGACCCGGTCAGGCGTCCGTCCGGGTCCGACAAGAAGCACACGACCTCCCGATCGTCCTGCTCCTGCCACGACTCCTCGGTCGGCCAGAAGGCAGCGGCCTGCAGATCGGAGTCGGCGTAGGCCGTGCCGACATACACCTCGAAGCGTGTCCGGCAACCGTCCTCGGCCTCGGCCCGCACCTCGTCGGATCCCGGCCAGGCACCGTCGTCGAGGTCGTAGGTCGCATAGACCTCGTGATCGTGCGGTTGGTCACAGTCGACCGAGGACACCGACTGGACCGAGCCGTCGCCCGGCTGCACCTGGTCGAAGCAGTCTCCGGCGTCCAGGCTGAACACGTCGACCTCGTCCGTGCAGCCGACGGCGACGGCTGCGACCACCACCAGCAGTCCGACGAGGTGGTGGCGTGGCATCGAAGATCCTTGGGGTCGCAGCGGGGCAGCGGGGCAGCGGTGGATCGGCGCACAGGGACGCCACACACGGGACGTGGATCGGGGAATGCTACTGACCGGACGGGGCAGCCGGATCCTCCACCGCTTCCGCGTCCGACTCCTCCTCGACCACGAGCGCGACGGCCACGACGGCGGCGCCCGCGCCTGGCCGCATCAGCGACACGCCCTGGGTCGCCCGCCCCATCGGCCGTACGTCAGCGAGGTCCATGCGGATCAACGTCCCGTTGTCGGTCACCAGCAGGATCTCGGCTTCGTAGGGGACGACCAACGCACCCGCCAGCCCGCCGCGCGACTCGGAGATCTTGACCGTCCTGACCCCGAGCCCGCCACGTCGCTGCGTCGGGTAGCGCACGATCGGCGTGCGCTTGCCGTAGCCCTGCTCGGTGACGACCAGCAGGTAGGACCCATCGTCTTCGTCGCCGGCGACCGGCGACATGGCCAGCAGTTCGTCGCCGTCCACGAGGCGCATACCCCGGACGCCGGCGGCGTTGCGCCCCATGGCGCGGGCGTCATCCTCGTGGAACCTGATCGCATGGCCACCACGCGAGACCAGGATCAGGTCGCGCCGGCCGTCGGTCACCGCGACCTGGGTGAGCTCGTCGCCCTCGTGGAGGTTGATGGCGATCAGGACCGACCGGGGTGAGTCGAAGTCGGAGAGCCGGGTGCGCTTGATGGTTCCCTGCCGGGTCGCGAACACCAGGAAGCGGTCGTCGGTGAACTCGCGCAGCGCGAGCATCGCCGCGACGGTCTCACCGGGCTCGAGCGCGAGACCGGGCACGTTGGCGACGTACACGCCCTTGGACGACCGTGCCTTCTCAGGAACCTGGTAGGCCTTGATCCGGTAGACGCGCCCGCGGTTGGTGAAGAACAACAGGTGGTCGTGCGTGGAACACGTCAGGAGGCGCGAGACGATGTCGTCCTCCTTCATGTCGGTCCCACGGACACCCCGCCCACCACGGCGCTGAGTGCGGAAGGAGTCGACCGGCGTGCGCTTGATGTAGCCCGCCCGCGTCAGGGTGATGACCACGTCATCGACGGGGATGAGATCCTCGACCGTCATGGCGCCGTCATCGGGGACGATGCGGCTGCGGCGTTCGTCGGCGAAGCGGCCACGGATCTCCGACAGCTCCTCCTTGATCACCTCGCGCACGCGTGTGGGGTCGTCCAGGATGGACCTGAGCTCGGAGATCAGCTGCTGGAGCTCGTCGTACTCCTCCTGGATGCGCTGACGCTCGAGCTGCGCGAGCCGGCGCAGCTGCATGTCGAGGATCGCCTGTGCCTGGATCTCCGAGAGCTCGAACCGGGTCATCAACTGCGACTTGGCCGCGTCGGCCGACTCGCTCCCACGGATCAGGGCGATGATCTCGTCGACGTTGTCGAGGGCGATCAGCAGCCCTTCGAGGACGTGGGCGCGCTCCTCGGCCTTGCGCAGGCGGTACCGGGTCCGCCGGGTGATGACGTCGACCTGGTGGGCGACGTAGTGCGACAACGCCTGGTCCAGCGTCAGGGTGCGGGGCACGCCGTCCACCAGTGCCAGCAGGTTCACACCGAAGCTGTCCTGGAGCTGGGTGTGCTTGTAGAGCTGGTTGAGCACCACCTGCGCGTTGGCGTCGCGCTTGAGGTCGATGACCATGCGCATGCCCTCACGCGAGGACTCGTCGTGGAGGTCGGCAATGCCGGTGATCACCTTGTTGTTGACCAGCTCGGCGATCTTCTGCAGCAGGTTCGCCTTGTTGACGAGGTAGGGGATCTCGGTCACCACGATGCGCTCACGGTCGCGGCCGCGCTCCGGCTCCTCGATGGTGCACACCGCCCGGACCTTGATCGAGCCGCGCCCGGTGGTGTAGGCGTCGTAGGCCCCCTGGTTGCCGAGGATGAGCCCGCCGGTGGGAAAGTCCGGGGCGGGCACGTAGTCCATCAGCGCCCGTGCGTCGAGGCTCGGGTCGTCGATCAGTGCGATCGTGGCGTCGATGAGCTCGCCGAGGTTGTGCGGTGGGATGCTGGTCGCCATCCCGACCGCGATGCCCGTGGCTCCGTTGGCCAACAGGTTGGGGAACCGGGAGGGCAGGACGATCGGCTCGTCCTCATAGCCGTCGTAGTTCGGGATGAAGTCGACCGTCTCCTCGTCGATGTCACGCAGCTGCTCCATCGCGAGGCGCGACAGGCGTGACTCGGTGTAGCGCATCGCCGCCGGCGGATCGCCGTCGATCGAACCGAAGTTGCCGTGGCCGTCGATCAGTTCGTAGCGGATGGAGAAGTCCTGGCCCATCCGCACCAGCGCGTCGTAGATCGCCGAGTCACCGTGCGGGTGGTACTTCTTCATCACGTCGCCGACGGCGGAGGCGCACTTGCGGTACGGGCGATCCGGCCGCAGTCCGGTCTCGTCCATCGAGTACAGGATGCGTCGGTGCACGGGCTTGAGGCCGTCACGTACGTCCGGCAGCGCCCGCCCCACGATGACGCTCATGGCGTAGTCGAGGTACGAGGCGCGCATCTCGTCCTCGATCACCACCGGCTCGACGCGGGCGGCGAGCACCCCACCGGTCTCGTCCAGCGGCGTGCCGTCGTCGGCACGCGGCACGGGGTCACCGGGGATCGGCGCTACGGCACCGTCGGCCGGCGTCCCCGCGTCCGCGCCGAGCGCACCGCCGACGGCGGGCTCCTCGCCGGACGCCGGGTCGTCGGTCGGGTCGGTCGGGTCGGTCGGATCGTCGGCCACGGGGTCCTCCAGATGGGCCTGTTCCCGCTAGGCGCCGGACGGCGCCGACAGGATCAGCGCTGGTCGTGTCGGTCGTCCGGCCCCGTCTCACGGCCGGGGTCTGGCTCGTGGTCGGGCCGGACTCCACCCGGGTCGGTGCCGGGGTCAGACGGCGGGCGGGCATCGTGATCGGTGAGGTGGGCGTTCGGATCGGTCGGGTGGAAGGTCTCGGCCCGTCGCCCGGCGGCATGCAGCAGCAGTCCGCTCAGCAGACCCGCGACGACGCCGACCCCCACCGATCCACCGGCCGGCAGGCCCAGGAAGATGCCGAGCGCAGCGATCGCCCCCGCGACGAGGACGGCCGCGGTCAACGCAGCGCGCAGGTTGCGATCCATCTCAGCACTCCCGCTCGTCGATGCGACGGCGGCGGCGTACGACCGCGACGATCAGGATCAGTCCGGGCAGCCCCGCCAGGAGCACCAGGATCAGCAGTTGGCCGACCTCGCCCGGTGCCGCCATGAGCTCCGGGGCGACCAGCCCCGCCAGGACGAACAGTGCGGCGATCCCCGCGACCAGCCACAGCAGGGCCCGCGCCACCGACCCGGCCGCCTGTGCGTGGGGTGCAGCGACCGGTGTCGCCCTGGCGTCGTGTTCGCGATCGCGCACGTCAGACATCCAACGTCGCGTACTTGGCATTTGCCTGGATGAAGTCGCGTCGTGATGCCACGTCGTCACCCATCAGGATGGAGAACATCTCGTCCGCCGCAGCGGCGTCGTCCATCGTCACCAGACGCAGGGTCCGGTTCTCCGGGTCCATGGTCGTGGTCCACAGTTGATCCGGGTCCATCTCACCGAGGCCCTTGAAGCGCTGCACCTCGATCTTGCGGTCGGGCCCCACCTCGTCACGGATCCGTGCGACGATGTCATCACGCTCGTGATCCGAGAAGGCGTAGGTCTGCTCCTTCTTTCGGGCGGGGTGGAACACCAGGTACAGCGGAGGTTGGGCCAGGTAGACGTAGCCGGCCTCGATCAGCGGCTTCATGTGGCGGAACAGGAACGTCAGCAGCAGGGTGCGGATATGGGCGCCGTCGACATCGGCATCGGCCATCAGGACCAGCTTGTGGTACCGGGCCTTGGCTACGTCGAAGTCGTCGGCGAACCCGGTGCCCATCGCCGTGATCAGGGCCTGGACCTCGGTGTTGGCCAGGATCTTCGGCAGCCGTGCCTTCTCGACGTTGATGATCTTGCCGCGGATCGGCAGGATCGCCTGGGTACGTCGGTCCCTGGCCATCTTCGCCGACCCGCCCGCCGAGTCACCCTCGACGATGTAGAGCTCCGTCTCGGCAGGGTCACGTGACTGGCAGTCCGCGAGCTTGCCGGGCAGCGAAGTGGACTCGAGCAGCGACTTGCGTCGGGTGAGATCCCGCGCCTTGCGGGCTGCGATCCTCGCCTGGGCCTCGCCCTCCGCCTTCTGCGCGATCAGCTTGCCCTCAGTCGGGTGCTCCTCGAGCCACTCGGCGACACGCGAGTAGGTCGTCGTCTGCACGAACGACTTGACTTCGGTGTTGCCGAGCTTGGTCTTGGTCTGGCCCTCGAACTGGGGGTCACCCACTTTCACCGACACGATGGCGACCAACCCGCTGCGCAGATCGTCACCGGTCAGGGCGTCGACCTCCTTGGAGCGCAGCAAGCCCTTGTCCTTGGCCCAGCGGTTGATGACCGAGGTGATCGCGGTGCGAAATCCCTCCTCGTGGGTCCCGCCCTCATGGGTATTGATGGTGTTGGCGAAAGTCAGGATCGAATCGTTGAAGTCGTTGATCCACTGCAGTGCGACCTCCACCGACTGGGCACCGTTGGGGCCGATCTCCTCCGCCTCGAAGTGGATGGCCTCGTGCAGTCCGTCCTTGGCCTTGGTGGTCCGGATGTGGTCGACGAAGTCGCGCAGACCCCCTGGCGCGTGGAAGACTTCAACGTGGGGCTCGTCGGAGTCGACGTTGGAGTCCGGGCGTTCGTCGGTCACGACGATCGTCAGCCCGGCGGTGAGGAACGCGGTGTCGCGCAGCCGTCGGGCGATGGTGTCGCGGACGAACTCAACGCCCTCGACGAAGACGTCCTCGTCCGGCCAGAAGGTGATCGAGGTGCCGGTCACGGGCGCCTGCGGATCGTAGGTCTGCAGATGCTGCGTGGCCTCACCCACCTCCTCGATCGGACCGTCGGGAACCCCCCGCTGGTAGGTCTGGCGGTAGAGCCGCCCGTCGCGCCGGACCTCGGCGATCAACCGCGCGGACAGGGCGTTGACCACGGAGATGCCGACACCGTGCAGGCCGCCCGACACGGCGTAGGCCTGCTGGTCGAACTTGCCACCCGCGTGCAGCACGGTCAGCACGACCTCGAGCGCGGAGCGGCCCTCCCTCTCGTGCAGGTCCACCGGAATCCCCGAGCCGTCGTCGGCGACGCGGACGCCGCCGTCGGCGAGCAGCGTCACCTCGATGCGTGTGCACCGTCCGGCGAGCGCCTCGTCGACCGAGTTGTCGATGACCTCCCAGATCAGGTGGTGCAGGCCTCGCGGACCGGTCGATCCGATGTACATGGCTGGGCGGCGACGGACCGCCGCGAGCCCCTCGAGCACCGTGATGTTCTTGGCGCTGTAGCTGGCGGGGGCCGGCTCGGTGGACGCGCCGAGATCCGACGATTCGGCGTCGTGGGCAGCAGCCAAACGTGGGCCTTTCCGAGGATGGTCAGGGGGCATCGTCGGACCGGACAGCCCGGCCCGCGGGCCCCCGGCCCCTGCCGGACGACGCGTGCGGCGGAACGGGGCGACCGTGCGGTAGTCACCAGCCTACCAGGGCACCCCTGCCGCCTCGGCGCACTGAGACCGCCTGTGGACGACGCAACCCCCTCTCGGCTACCCCACCCGCGGAGACGGGGCTGGCTTGTCCCTCGACGACGAGAAGCCGCACACCGCACCAGGGGGGCCGGCAGCGCACGAACGGGTGTGGGAACGGGTGTGGTGGTGCGGGTCGCTGCGCCGCCCTGGACGCACGGTGACCGGGGGCGGGGCACGGCGCCGCGACGGTGCTCGCTCAGGTGCCGCTGACCTGGTCTGCGAGCGCCGACATCTGGTCCTGTCCGATGATCCCGGTCAGCCGCGAGGCCACCTGACCGTCGCCGTCGACCGCGACCCAGTACGGCGTCGCGGTGAGCCCGTAGGCCCGGGCGACCGACGAGTCCGCGTCGTCGACGATGATCGGATCGGTGAATCCCACCTCGGCGTACCAGTCCTGTGGCGGCCAGTTCGGCCGCGTCCGGTCGTGGCTGGTCGCGACGGAGACGAGTTCGACGTCGTCGGGGAGGTTGCCGGCCTCGAGCCAGTCGACCACGTGCGGCAACTCCTCGCCACAGGCGGGGCACCAGGACGCCATGAACGCGATCAGCTGTGGCTGGCCCGGCTCACCGATCGTCACCGGTGTGTCGTCGAAGTCCTGGCCGTCGACAACCGGTGCCGGTGCGCCGATGTCCGGATCGTCTCCGGGGTCCTGCGGGGCCGGCGAGAGATCCTCGCCGTCGATGGTGGGATCGCCGGCGACCTCGTCGACGGTGGGGATGTCGGGCGCCTGCGAGGACTCACCGGCCGAGAGCACGCCGATCACGACCGCGAGCCCGAGTACGAGCACCCCGACGCCAGCCAGCAGCAGACGCTGTCGACGCTGCTGGGCGCGCTTCTCGGCTTCACGTGCCTCGCGGTCGGCTTTGGCGCGTGCCTTGCGGTTGGAGGCGTTGCTCGACATGGTGGTGCTCCGTAGCTGCGGGAAGAGATCGCGTCTGCAGTGTGTCGGGCCGGTCGACGGCTGTGACCGGTGGGCGGCCCGCTCACCGTGTCCGGGCGGCGAGGCTCAGCACTGTGATGGCCAGAAAACCGATCAGCGCCATGGTCGGCAGGGTGAGGAAGCCGAACTCCTCGACCCAGATCAACGAACAGGGCGCGACCGGATCACAGGCACCCCCGAGTGCCGGGTTGTTCTCGATGGTGATGTGCCAGACGGCGATCACGCTACCGATTGCGGTCAGCGGCACCGTGATCCGCCATACCTCGCGGTCCCCGCGAGCCGCCGCGACACCGAGCACGATCACCAGCGGGTACATCGCGATGCGTTGGTACCAGCACAGGGTGCACGGGGTGTAGCCGGCCACCTCCGACAGCAGCAGTGAGCCGCCCGTCGCGACCGCGGCGATGGCGGTGGCCGTTGGCAGTGCGGCGGCTTGCAGCCAGTCGGGGACCCGTCGACGAACCAGCGCCACCGTCGTCCCGACGGCGATGACGATCGCGACCAACGCGAGGATCGCGAACGTTCGTTCGGCGACAGCGATCACAGGGGGTGGCCTCACGGTCAGTTCGGGAACCGGCGCTGCGACGGCGGACAGGGACGATGCCTCGAGCCGAGCACGCACGCGAGGGTACGACCTGACCGCAACTGGTGGTGGCACGCGGAGCCGTCGTGCCGACCGACGACGACGCGCTCACGGCTGTTCGAGGTCGCCCACGGTGATCTTGATCTCTCGGACGGTCCCGGAGCCGAGCACCGTGGCGGCGTTCTCGAGCAGCTGCGGCATCAGGTAGCGCAGCTGTGTCGCCCACGCCGGTGTGGCGGCCCGGACCACCAGCGTCCCACCGGCCAGTCGCACCGGTTCGCAGCGTCCGGCGAGCTGCTCACCGACGATCTCGGTCCACCGTGCCTGAGCCCGTGACGCCCCGAGCCGCTCGCCCCAGCCCCGCCGGTCGATCAGGTCGCTGAGCGTCTCCCCGAGCGGGGTCGGTGGTCCGACCCGCCGCAGCCCGTCGGTTCCCTCGTCTGGCACGGTCCAATCGTCGTCGTCCGGCGGAGCCGGGTCGAACTGGTCGTGCTCCTGCTTCGCGCGGCGACGGGCCTGCTGCCGCCGCCGCTGCTCGTAGACGTCGTGTCCGACGTCGATCCGCCCCGCCCGACGCACCGACTTGGCGTCGGACGGGCGGTCACCGGGGCGCTTGTCATCCGGGCTCACGCGGCACCCACCGTTCCGTCGGTCGACGCACCGGCAGCGTCGTCCCGGGGGCGCAACCGGCTCAGTCCGTCGTCGTTGACCACCTCGATGCGGCGACCGCCCAGAGGTACGTCCGCCTCGACCGCAGCGGTGACGATCACCTGGTCGAAGCCGCCGCAGGCGACGGCGAGCTGGTGTCGCCGGGCCTCGTCGAGCTCGGAAAAGACGTCGTCGAGCAGGATCACCGGTCGGTCACCGACCTGGGCGAGCACCTGCGAGGTCGCAAGCTTCAGCGCCAGGGCCAGTGACCACGCCTCGCCCTGCGACGCGTAGCCCTTGGCCGCGAGCTGACCGATGGTCAGCTCCAGGTCGTCACGGTGGGGACCGACGAGCGTCAGCCCACGGTCGAGTTCGTCGTCTCGGGCTTCGTCGAGGGACCGACGAAACGCTGCGGCGATCGGTGCCGTGTCCGGCACACCACCGTCAGCCTGGTGCGCACCGACCTGCTCACCCGCCGTGGAGCGGTACCGCAGCCCGACACGCTCCGGGCGGTCGGCGAGCTGGCGGTAGCCGGTGTCGGTCGGTGCCTGCAACGCGCGGACGACCGCCACCCTCGCCGCCAGCAGGTGCGTGCCGTGGGTCACCAGCTGCTCGGTCCAGACATCGATCGTGCTCGTCGCGGCGTCACGGGCGCTGCCCCGGAGGGAGCGAGCCTGTTTGAGCAGCTGGTTGCGCTGCTTGAGCGCCCGCTCGTACTCCGCACGCGCAGCCGCGAACGCCGGGCGGCGTTGCGCCAGCACGTCGTCGAGGAAGCGGCGACGTTCTGCCGGATCGCCGCGCACGATGCTCAGGTCCTCAGGTGCGAACAGCACCGCGCGAAGCACGCCGAGTGCCTCCCCCGTGCGACGGACGTCCTGGCCGTCCACGCGGGTTCGGGTGCGACGTCCCGTGCCGACCTCCAGCTCGACCGAACGACGACGTCGCTCATCGGTGAGCAGGTGGCAACGGATCACGCCGACCTCTGCGTCGACGCGGACGAGCGGTCCGTCCGACGCGACGCGGTGGGAGCGACCGGACGCCGCCCGGAAGATCGCCTCGAGCAGGTTGGTCTTCCCGTGCCCGTTTGAACCGATCAGGACCGTCGAGCCAGGTGCGAAGGTGCAGCTCGCCCGGTCATAGGAGCGAACGTCGGTGAGGTCCAGGCGCTCGAGGAGCACGGAGGCCTCCGGCGCAGCGTGGTGGTCAACTGACCCGCATCGGCATCAGCAGGTAGGTGAGGTCGTCGACGTCACCGTCGGCGGCGTGTGGCTTGAGCACCGCCGGCTTGAGTCCGTCGCGCAGCTCGATGCGCACCGAGTCGGTGCCGGTCGCCTCCAGGCCGGAGAGCAGATAGGTCGGGTTGAAGGCGATCGACAGGCCCTCGCCATCGACCTCCGCAGGGACGGACTCGGCGGCGTCGCCCATCTCCTGGTTGGTGGCTTGCAGGTCGATCGACCCGTCGTCGAAGGTCAGGACCAATGGGGTGTTGGCCTGGCCCATGGCCACGATCGCGACACGCTGGAGCGCATCGGCGAGGGCTGTCCGATCCACGACCACCGACGTCTCGTGCGCGTCGGGAAGCAGTGCACGGTAGTTCGGGAAGGAGCCTTCGATGAGCTTGGTCGTCAGGCGCCGGTCCCCGAACAAGAACGACACCTGGCCCTCCTCCAAGACCACGGTGACCGCTCCTCCGGCCTCGGCCGCACCCTTGGCTGCCTCCTGGAGCGATCGAGCCGGCACCAGCGCGCTGCCTTCGACCGCCTCCTCGAAGGGCACCGAGCGCACCGCAAGCCGGTAGCTGTCCGTCGCAGCGGCGGTCAGTCGTCCCTCGGCCGCCTCGAGCTGCACGCCGGTCAGCACCGGCCGGCCCTCGTCGCTCGATGCTGCCCGTGCGACCTGGCCGACCAGGCGGGAGAAGGCATCGGCCTTGATGGTGCCCTGTGTCGCGCCTTCCGCCGGAGACGCCAGGCTCGGAAAGTCCTCCGCCTGCATCCCGCGGACCTTGAAGGTCGCCCGACCGCAGGTGATCTCCACACGGTCGCCGTCACCGTCGAGCTGGACGGGTGCGTCGGGAAACCGTGCGACCAGCTGCGACAACAGCCGGCCTGGCAGCAGCACGGTGCCCGGACGATCGATCTGCACCGGAATCGAACTCTCGGCCGAGACCTCGAGGTCGGTGGCGCGACACACCAGCCGGCCGTCGACGGCCTCGAGCAGGATGCCCGAGAGAGCCGGGAGGGTCACCCGGGCACCAACGGTGCGGGTGGCCCATGACACGGCATCGGCGAACTCGGCACGCTCGGCACGCAGCTTCACGGTGGTCCTCCTGGCCGGTCCAGTCCACAGCCGTGATGGAAATGGGGGTGTTCCTTGAAGGGATCCGTCACCGTAGTCGGGGCTGTGCACGCTGTGGACGAGGTGCATCGTCGCAGGTCAGATCCGGTCGAGGGGTGGTGGCGAGGTTGTGGGTGGACGGGCTGGTTGTCCACCGGGCCCAGAAGCACACGGATGTGCTTCCACGGAACGACGTGGGTGTCCACGGTTCGTCCCCCGGTCGTCCCCAGCGCCCGGCGGGAACTGGCCGCCAGCTGTCTCGGGCAGTGCACCGCCCGCCGGCCGACAGGGTCGCGCAGGGACGGCGGCAGGGGCGCGAAGCACCGGATCGAGGAGCGGCGTTGCCGGTCGTCCCGGGCGCGTCCACGGGCGTGCGGTACTTCTGCGCAGACGATCCACCGGGAATCCACAACCATGTCCACAAGACGCTTGTGGAAACTGTGGACGGTGCAACTGCCCGGGTTGCTCGGCCCCGGAGGCGCCGGGCAGTTCACCGCGTCCTCGCGCGGGTCTTGATCCGGTTGGTCAGTTCCTGGACCTGGTCGTAGATGACCCGCCGCTCCTGCATCAGCCCGGCGATCTTCGACTTGGCGTGCATCACGGTGGTGTGATCGCGCCCCCCGAATGCCTTGCCGATGCGTGGCAGTGACATCTCGGTCAGTTCACGTGCCAGGTACATCGCGATCTGGCGGGCGGTGACCAGTGGACGGTTGCGTGAGCCGGAGCACAACTCCTCCACGCTGAGCGAGAAGTAGTCCGCCACCTCCTCCATGATCAGCTGGATCGAGACCTCCTGGTCGCGTCCATCCGGGAAAAGGTCCTTGAGCACCGCTTCTGCCATGGGTGTGTCCGCGGGGGCCTGTTGGAGGCTTGCGAAGGCAGCGACGCGGATCAGTGCGCCCTCGAGCTCACGGATGTTGGACTCCACCCGGGAGGCGATCAGTTCGAGCACCTCCGGGGTGACGCCGAGCTGATCGGTCTCGGCCTTCTTGCGCAGGATGGCGATCCGGGTCTCGAGGTCCGGGGGCTGGACATCGGTCATCAGCCCCCACTCGAATCGGCTGCGCAGCCGGTCCTCGAGATGGGCGATCTGCTTGGGTGGTCGGTCGCTGGAGATGACGATCTGCTTCTCCGCGTTGTGCAGCGCATTGAAGGTGTGGAAGAACTCCTCCTGGGTCCGCTCCTTCTGCTGGAGGAACTGGATGTCGTCCATCAGCAGCACGTCGGCCTGACGATAGGTCCGCTGGAACGTCGTGATGCGGTCGTCGCGGATGGCGTTGATGAACTCGTTGGTGAACTGCTCGGTCGTGACGTAGCGCACCGTCAGCCGGCTGTAGAGATTGCGTACGTAGTGGCCGATTGCGTGCAGCAGGTGGGTCTTTCCGAGCCCGGCACCGCCGTAGATGAACAACGGGTTGTAGGACTTGGCCGGAGCCTCGGCGACCGCCGTCGCCGCAGCATGGGCGAATCGGTTGGAGGAACCGATGACGAAGTCGTCGAAGGAGTACTTGGGATTGAGTTGGGTGTCCGATTCGACCTCGGTCGGCTGGTGCGACCGCCGTGTCGGCAGCTCGATGGTCGGGCCCGCCGGGCGCCCGGGTGCGTGAAGGGGTGCATCCGTGGAGGCTTCGTACCCGGCCGGCGCCGGACCGGCTGCCTGACGATGGTCGTCGGACCTGGTCGCTGCCGGTTGGCTCGCCGCAGTGCTGGCCCCGACGGGTGCACCGGGGGAGGCGACCGATTCGTCGTGGTCGCCGGGCGGATTGCTGGGACCGAGCTCCGAAGCAGGGTTGATGCCATTGGCTGCGTCATCGACCGCGGAGGTCACGGGTCGCGGCTCCGGTGCTGGCGTCCCGCCAGTGTGCGTCAGCGGTCGCCCGTGCCGGTCGGCAGCGGTTGCTGCGCTCTGTTCGGGGGGACCGGCGGTCACCGACGCCGGGGAGTCATCGGTGGTCGGGGTGTGCAGGTCCGTCGGCTCGGCCCGCGGTGCGACGGTAAGGACAACCGACAGCGGGCGACCGGCCGCGTCCGAGAGGGCGGCGCGCAGCGCTTCGCCGCAGTTGCGCTCGAGCCACTCGCGGGCGAACGCGTTCGGACTCGCGAGCACGATGGTGTCATCGCTGAAGCCGACGGGTTGGGTCGCCGACAGCCACTGGCGTTGTGCCGGAGACCCGACGTCGCTCATGACCGCGGTGAGACTCTCGCTCCAAAGGGTCTCGAGATCGAGCGTCGACGGGTGTGACACGCTGGCTCCTCACCGTGGCGGCACCGGGTGGTGCGGGACGTCCGGGGACGACGGTCGTCGCCGGGGTGCGGACGGTAACGGGGCGTCATGGACAAGGGCACAGGCGTCCACACCCTTATCCACAGGTGTGGAGAACCCTGCCCTCGCACGGTGGCCCCGTGGGCCGAACCGCGGTGGGGAAGACCCGCCACGACGCCCGGGTCGGAACCTGGTCGTCGAATCGACACCGCCCCGGTGACGTGACGGCGTGCCGCACCTCGCTCCCGGGCCGCTGTCGATCCAGCGGGCGGTCATGGACCGTACACCGCTCGATCAGCGTCCCGCAACAGCCCGTTTGGGTCCGAGCTCGGTTCCGGGCGTGCGCAGCGGACCGCCCGTCGCCGCACGTGCGAACGCTACGCAGGTGGCAGGCGGCGTGTGCGGTCCGAATCGTCGACCGCGGCCGCTGCGCGAGGTCGGACGATGCCGGCGGTCCAAGCCCTCCGCGAGGTGCGCGGGCCGAGGCGGCGGTTGCCTGGCCGACGCGCGCACGGGTAGCCTCGCGCGGACCGCCCGCACCGGCTGTCGTCGTTCGATACCTCAGGACCGCCGCCTGTCAGTTGCGTCCTCGGCGTCCGAACCGCGGACCCTGAGCGACGTCCGGTCCGACGACCGTCCGCCGTGTGCCCCCAGACGCCCCGGGAGGGCCTGCCGTGAAGCGCACCTTCCAGCCGAACAACCGCCGCCGAAACCGCAAGCACGGATTCCGCTCGCGGATGAGTACCCGCGCGGGTCGACGCATCGTCAACCAGCGCCGTCGCCGTGGCCGTAGCAAGCTCTCGGCCTGAGGGCGTGCGCCCGGTGTCACACCAACGGCTCCGGGACAGTCGCGACATCGTCGCGGCGCTCCGGGGAGGCCGGCAGCGCGCCGGCCGACTCGTCGTGCTCCACGCTCGACCTCAGGACGAGCCGTCGGAGCCGACGATGACCGCACCGGCACGCGTCGCGGTGCTCGCATCCCGCCGGGTCGGCCAGGCGACCGACCGCAATCGCGCCAAACGTCTGCTGCGGGAGGCGGCGCGGCACGTTGCCTTCGCCGGAGGGCAGGACCTGGTGCTCGTCGCCCGGGCCGCCTGCGCCGGTAGCACCTTCGCCGCGGTGCATCACGAGGTCGCTGAGCTCGCGACCGCGATGGGCCTGCTCGACGCGGCCGACGACGCTGGCGACCCGGAGGGCCAGCGCCGACCGCAGGCCGGCGGTGCGTCCGACCTCGAGGCCAGGAGGAGCGCGTGACGAGTCGCCGGACCGTGGACGCGAACCGGCGCCGGTCGGTGCCGGCCTGGCTGTTGACCCTGCCGATCACGATGTACCGCTGGACGGGGCCGCTGCGTGCCTCGAGGTGCCGGTTCTACCCCTCCTGTTCCACTTACGCTGTCGAGGCGCTCCGTGAGCACGGCGCGCTTCGTGGCCTGTGGCTCGCAGTCCGCCGCGTGCTGCGGTGCCATCCGTGGAACCTCGGCGGCCTCGACCCGGTCCCGCCGCGAGGGCAGAGCCGCACGCACCAGGCAACATCGGATGCCGCCGAACCCGCGCCGCCGGTCTCCCGCTCCTCGACGAGGAAGTAGCTGCTCGTGTTCCAGTCCATCGCCGACGCGACGCTCTCGTTCTTCGAGAGCATCATCACCTTCTTGCACGGCGTCTTCCTGCCGGTGTTCGGTGTGCACAGCTGGGGCTGGGCGATCATCGGCCTGACGCTGATCGTGCGGGTCCTGCTGCTGCCGCTGGCGATCAAGCAGACGCGGTCCATGCGTGCGATGCAGGCGATCCAGCCCCAGGTCAAGGAGCTGCAGAAGAAGTACAAGGTCGACCGAGATCTGATGCGCAAGGATCCGGAGACCTACCGGGCACGCAAGCAGAAGCTCCAGCAGGAGCAGATGGCCCTGTTCCAGCGTGAGGGCGTCAATCCGGCGGCGAGCTGCCTCCCGCTGCTGGCGCAGGCGCCGGTCTTCATCGCGCTGTTCTGGACGATTCGCGGGATGAGCGAGCTGCACGGCCAGCCGTTCTACTTCTTTACCTCCTTCATCGCCGACGACGTCGATCCTGGCGGCATCGCTGCGCTCGTCAGCGAGACGAGCTGGCCCGGCTGGCTGCTGATCGTGGCGATGTCGGGGTCGTTGTTCATCTCGCAGAAGCAGATGATGGCGCGCAACGCCGCGACCGGCCAGGACAGCAATCCCATGGCACAACAGCAGAAGATCCTGCTGTACGTGATGCCGGTGTTCCTGGCGGTGATCTCGTTCCAGTTCCCGCTCGGGCTGCTGCTGTACTGGACGACCACCAACGTGTGGCAGATCGCCCAACAGGCGATCATCCTGCGCGAGGTCAAGGGCGAGGCCGACAGGGGGGAGCTCGGCGATCAGCCCGGCGGTGAGGCGGCGAAGCCGTCCAAGCGACGTGGCAAGCGCGGGAAGAAGGACGCCGAGGCATCGGGGGACGAGAGCACCAACGGGGCCGGAGGACCGGAGCGGCTCTCGCCAGGGGCCTCGTCCGGACGCAAGCCGGTCGAGCCGACCAACGATCCCACTGAGTCGACCAACGGCTCGGGCCCGACCGACGCGGGCGGGTCGGCTGGTGATGACCAGGCCGGATCGAGCGACGCGCCGACGAACGAGCCGAGCGACACGCCCCGCGACGAGCCGGTGGACGGGACGGGCAGCGATGCCCGATCGTCCGACGAACCGTCGGCGAAGCCGCGCTCGCGCCGCGACCACCTGCCGCGCCGTGGTGGCGCGCGCGACTGAAAGGAACACCTCGATGAGCCGCACCGTCAATGGACGAGGCGAGGATCTCGCTGCCGCACTCACGGATGCGATCGCAGCGGTGGTCGGCTCCGATCCTGAGAAGGTCGAGCTGTCAGTGGATGCGCCCGGCCTCGCCGAGGTCAACGGTGAGCTACGACTCGATCTGCGGATCGAGGCACAGCAGCCGGGTTCGCCGGAGCCGGTGGAGGACGACGCCGTTGCTGAGGTGGATGAGGACGGGTCTGCCGAGGGCGCCGCGGAAGAGTCCGAGCCTGGTGAGGTTGCGATCACCCCTGAGGACCTGGACGAGGAGGCGGACGCCGCCGCAGACTTCATCGAGGGACTGCTCGACGCGATGGACCTGCCCGGTGATCTGCGGATCAAGGTTCACGGTGACCACGCGGAGCTCGAGGTGGTCGAGGTCGGCAGTGGTGCGCTGATCGGCCGGCGGGGCCAGACGCTCGAGGCGGTGCAGGAACTGGTGCGGTGCTCGCTGCAGCGTGAGTTCCAGCGCCGTGCACGCGTCAAGGTGGACATCGAGGGCTACCGGGCACGTCGGTTGGAGAAGCTGCTCGAGAAGGCGGAAGAGGCGATCGACGCGGTGCTCGATGGTGGTGAGCCCGAGCGGCTCGAGCCCATGGACGTGTTCGAGCGCAAGGCGGTCCACCAGGTGGTCGCCGATGTGGAGGGTGTCACCAGCCGGAGTCAGGGCCGGGAGCCGGCACGTCGTGTGGTGATCGAGCGGGTGTGAGCTCGACGTGTGGTGCGTTCGTCAGCGGCCGTTGATGGGATCGGATCCGCTCAGGGTGCGCCACAATCGGGAATCGAGCCCAAGGTGGGTCCGGCGAGGTCTGCGATCAGTTGCTCGGGGACGACGCCGATGATCGCTGCGGGATCACGACTGCGATCACCAGTGGCAGGGCCAGGCCACGCATGAGTGTAAAGGCGTAAGTGGCTGCCGTCTGAGCTTCGGTCCGAATGCCCGCCCACGGGTGGTCGTCGACGAAGGGTTGCCTGCCACCCGAAGAGCAGGAGCAGCAGGGGACCACGAGTCCGATGCCCAGGCCCGTCACGGTTCCCGACGTTCGGCTACCACCCAGCCAGTGCCAACACCGGGCGAGCCCCACGCGCCGGCTGATCGCGGGTTCGTCATCCTGCGGTTCCCCGGGAGCCATCCAGCGCGCCCACAGGACCGTCGCTACGCGCGGCGCCAACGATCGCACTGGCCGCATCTGGCAAGGCCGTGAGGCAGTCGGCGTTGATGGTCACATAGGTCGTGGGGCCGGCACGCTCGACGAAGACGAACTCGGACTCGGCCAAGCGGCGCACGTGTCCGGACACCGAGGACTGGCCCACGTCCACCGCATCGACGAGCTGCCCAATGGTCATCGGCCCGGCGGCCTGCGCGAGGGTGCGCAGCAGCTGCAGACGGGTTGCGTCTGCCAAGCAGCGAAACCAACGCGCGTACGCCTCGGCCTGCGACCTGTTCATCCATCGGCCTCACTCATCGGACCCTCCGACCAGTCCTATGATATCGATCATCGCCGATGATAGATGAAACCGTCGATTGCAGCAAGTGGCAGCGGGCGGGCTGCTCCGGCGCAGCCGTCAGCACGCATCCAGGTCGCCGTCGAATGGGGATCCGAACCGCGTCCTCGGCCGATCCGGTGACACCCGCTGCCGAGCTCGACGTGCGGAGGGCGGCCGTGGGGTCTGGCCACGCCGAACGCATCTGGCCGGTTCCCGGGGAGCACGACGCCCGGTGGCGCGGGCGACCAGGACGCGGTGGGGTGCGGGCCAGCCACCCGCTCGGCACCACCGGGGACAGGGGTGACGGATGGTGGGACCGCGAGGGCGCCGGAGCATGTTGGAGACGAGGTTGTGTGGGTGTCCGTCGGGCGGGTCCGGGAAGGGGGCTCCTGGTGGTTGCGCGGGCCGCGGGTGTCGGTGCTGTGGGGCGTGTGCCGCTCACGCGCTCCGCGGCGGTCTCGTCGCCCCGGCTGGTTCAGACGCTGTCGGCAGGGCGCCCCCGGCCGTCAGGCGGGTGGCTCCAGGCTGACAGCGCCGGCACGAGCACGACGAGGACGGCGGTGCGTTGAAACGACAGGTGCCTGCGCAAGGATCGGTGCTGGCGGCGCCTGCCGTGACGGGTACGCGGCCACGCTCCTCACGGTGGTGGCTGCGCTCCCTGCGGCAGACAGGCCGGTGTAGGTCGCGGACCGCGCGGGATTGCCGGGCAGGGCTTCTTGACGAGGGGTCCGTTCTCGCCACCGTGGGCGTCGCGAGAGCAGCGACGGGGGTTGTCGGCGGGAGCGACGACGTTCCACGTGGAACGCCGGTCGGCACGCAGGGCTCGGAGTTCGGCGGGGGTGTCGGTGGGGTCGCCGTCGGTGACGGTGATAGTTCCACGTGGAACGTCTGCTGCAACGTCGACGGATGAACGGCGGCACCGTGGTAGTGACGGCTTCGATCGGTCCTCGAGCAGTCGGATCGGACGCCTCGGTCGCTCGGCTCGGGTCTGTGGCTCGGCCTCCCGGCCTCGGCTGGGCCGCAGTGAGCGGGGCGACGTGGTCGGTGTCGATGCGGCCGCACGACCACCGACGCTGCACGCCGTGTGCGACGTGGTGCGCCGGACACCGCCCGTGCGCGGGTGCATGATTGCGACGACCCGGCTGTCACCGACGTCACCTGGACGCGCACGGGCCCGCGCGTGCAGGAGTGTGTGGTGAGCACGCCGTACGCAGCGCCGAGACGGTGGGCGCCTCGACAGCCGCCGGCGGAGCAGGACCTGGGCGGGGTCGACCGCCGCCACGGCATCCGGCACGGCCGACCGCGCATGAGGGCCGTTGGTGTGCCTGCCAGGATCGCGCGCTGGTGGACGGGGGCGGTGCGCCCCGGGCGACGGCGGGTGAACGCAGCAGCGGGGAGCCCGGTCTCGATGACCGGACACGGCGCGCCGGAGCCCGAGAGGGCCCCGCGTGACACCGCTGCGTCGACCATGCACGGCCCCGACGCCGGACATCGAGGTGCGCGCCCCCCGTCGACCACGGCAGGAACGAGCCGGGGGCGCCGGCCGGACAGGGCGGCTGCGTACATCGAGCCGACCCGGCTGCGTTCCACGTGGAACGACCGGAGGGTGCGAACACCAGGGAGCAGGCCGGCTGAACGCACGACACCGGCGCGCACGACGGGGTGGCTACGCTGCGGCCATGCCTGTGACGGAGCAGCAACAAGCCATCCTCGAGCGTTTCGCCGCGGAGGTCGCCGCCTCACCGCACAACCTCGTCTCCAGGCGCGCCCGCGAGGAGCTGTGGACCCGGCACGTACCGGAGGCGGTGGCGGTGGCCGACTTGCTGCCGAGCGCAGCCAGCCGATTGCTCGACATCGGATCCGGTGGTGGCCTACCTGGATTCGTCATCGCGGTGGTCCGTCCCGACCTGGAGGTCCACCTGCTCGACAGCACCGCGAAGAAGACCCGATTCCTCCACCACGTGGCGGAGCGCTTGCAGGTTACGGTCAGCGTGCACACCGGACGGGCCGAGGAGCTGGCACGTGGACCGTTGGCGGCAGCGTTCGAGGTGGTGACCGCCCGGGCGGTCGCTCCACTGGATCGGCTGGCTGGACTGGCGGCGCCCTTCCTTGCTCCCGGTGGCGTGCTGTACGCGATCAAGGGGGCGAGGTGGCACGCGGAGCTCGAGGCAGCCGAGCGCGCGATCGCACGTGCCGGCCTGGCCGTGGCGGCGACACCGGACGACCTTCCCCCGTCGGTGGGCGGTGACGAAGCCGTCACGCCCCGGGTTGTTATGCTCAGCCGCGGGAGTCACTGACCCTGTCGAGGTCGACCGACCGCCTGGATAGGCAAGAAAAGGATCGGGATGATATCGGATGACTCGGAAGGGGCAGCGACGTCCCGTTCCGGCCTCGTGGTGAGCGTGGCGAATCAGAAGGGCGGGGTTGGCAAGACGACCACGGCCGTCTCGGTGGCCGCGGCCCTCGCCCAGCTCGGGATCCACGTGCTCCTGGTCGATCTTGACCCGCAGGGAAATGCGTCGACCGGACTCGGCTGTCGCCTGGCCGAGGGCGAGCCGTCGACCTACAGCGTGCTGGTCGACGGCAGCTCCGCCTCGGAGGCGGTGCGCGCGACCGACGTCGAAGGACTGTGGCTGCTGCCCGCCTCGCTCGACCTGGCAGGCGCAGAGGTCGAGCTGGTGCCGGCCTTCTCCCGCGAGCTGCGGCTGCGCCGCGCGCTCGAGGAGCTGCGACCCCGTTTCGACCTGGTGCTCGTCGACTGTCCGCCGTCGCTCGGCCTGCTGACGATCAATGCGCTGGTGGCCGCCAATCAGGTGCTGGTCCCGATCCAGTGCGAGTACTACGCCCTCGAGGGGCTCAGTCAGCTGCTGCGTACCGTGCAGCTGGTCGGAGACAACCTCAACACCGACCTTGAGCTCGGCGGGGTGGTGCTCACGATGTACGACGGCAGGACCAACCTCGCCCAACAGGTCGTCGACGAGGTGCGCGACTACTTCGGCGACCGTGCCTATCAGACGGTGATCCCGAGGACGGTGCGATTGTCGGAGGCGCCGAGCTTCGGCCAGCCCATCACCAGCTTCGACCCGAATAGCCGCGGTGCACGCGCCTACGACCGGCTCGCGGGGGAGATCGCCCAGCGTCTGGGCTTCGACGTGGAGCTGCCCGAGCCATCGCCGCTGGATCGACTGCTGGCCGCTGACGACGCCCGGCAGGGGGCGCCCGAGCCCGCAGCCGTCACGAGCACCGAGGAGGGGCTACAGCCGTGAGCCGCCCAACTGGACTCGGACGAGGGCTCGCTGCCCTCATCCCGCCCGCGCCGCAGACCTCGACGGAGACCGCACCGCCCGAGACCGACGGGCCGCCTCCACCCCCAGAGCAGCCGGCAGCACCCGCGTCGACAGCGACGCAGGAGACCGGCTCGGTGCCGGCCACCGCAGCCACGCTCATCGAGGTGGCGCCGGACCACATCGTCCCCAACCCGCGCCAGCCGCGGGAGGTGTTCGACCCCGAGGAGCTCGAAGGACTCGCGGTGTCGCTCCGGGATCTCGGGGTGCTCCAACCACTGGTGGTCCGACCGGTCGACCACGACCACTACGAGCTGATCGCCGGCGAACGACGCTGGCGTGCGGCACAGCTCGCCGAGCTGCCGTCCGTGCCGGTCGTGGTCCGGCACACCGACGACATCAACCTGCTGAAGGAAGCGCTGGTCGAGAACATCCACCGGGTGCAGCTCAACCCGCTGGAGGAAGCCGCCGCCTACGAACAGCTGCTGCAGGAGTTCGGCGTCACCCAGGAGGAGCTCGCCGCTCGGCTCGGCCGCTCCCGCCCCTCGATCAGCAACTCGTTGCGGCTGCTCGCGCTGCCACCGGCCGTGCAGCGACGGGTCGCCGCGGGCGTGCTCACCGCCGGTCACGCGAAGGCGCTGCTGGCCATCGACGACGCCGATCAGCAGGCGGCCATCGCCGACCGCATCGTCAACGAGGGTCTGTCGGTGCGCGCGACCGAGGAGATGATCCGCCTCAGACTGCTCGACGATCCGAAGCAACGCACACCGCAGCGCAAGCGCAGCCCCACGGCGCCCGGTCTCGTCGAGCTCCAGGACGATCTCTCCGAAGCGCTCGAAGCCCGGGTGCGGATCACCATGGGTGCCCGCAAGGGCAAGCTGGCGGTGGAGTTCGCGTCCGTCGACGACCTCGAGCGCATCGTCGGGGTCATCGCCGCCGGTCTCGGCCGGCACGCCGACGACGTCGCCTCGCGTGCACAGGCGGTACGCGAGGACGACGCGCCCTGAGCCACCTGCTCCCGCCGGGTCCGACGCCCGGCCCCTGGGGGAGCGTGTGTCTGGCCGCGCGTGGACCTCGTCGGGTCAGCCGGACAGCGGTGCCGCGTCGTCCGGAGTAGGTCGTGTGACCACCTCGACCTCGTCGCCGTCTGCGAGCAGGGCCTGCTCCGCGAGATCGACGAACAGCCCGCAGCAGGCAACGCCCGGCAGCACCGAGACCTGGACGTCGGTCACGGCCGGATCCTCGAGTCCGCCGGGACAGCGCGCGTCGAGGATCGCGTTGCCGTTGTCGGTCACGGTGGGGTCGCCGTCGGCCCCGCGGCGGCGGACAACCTCGAAGCCCAGCCGGTCGAGCTCACGCGAGACCGGCGCCACCGCGAACGGCACCACCTCGATCGGCAGCGGGAAGGTGTCGGCCAGGCGATCGACGAGCTTGGTCCGGGTCGCGATCAGGACGAAGCGGCCGGCCATGGTGGCAACGACCTTCTCGCGCAGCAGGGCGCCACCGCCGCCCTTGGTCGCGGTGAGCTCCCGGTCGAGCTCGTCGGCTCCGTCGATGGCCAGATCGAGCTCATCGACCTCGTCGGGGGTGGTCAGCGCGATGCCCAGCTGCCGGCACCGCGTCGCGGTCGCCTCGGAGGTCGGCACGGCGACGACGTCCAGCCGGCGCTCAGCCAGTGTGACCAGCAGGTGCTCCACCGTCGAGCCCGTCCCGAGCCCGAGGCGCATGCCGTCCTCGACCAGCTCGGCGGCTGCCCGTCCGACCGTCTGCTTGCCGACATCGCTCACGCGGTGCCCTCCTGATCTTCGTCGGCGACCGCCCGCCAACCGGCCAGCAGCACGGCGAGCTCTCCGAGCCCCTCCAGGGTCAGGTCCGGCGTCACCTCGTCGGTGAGGTCCTGCAGGTGGCCGAACGGCCCCCGGCGCAGCCAGCATGTGCGCAGGCCGGCGGCTGCGGCAGGCAGGACGTCGTTGTCGACCCGGTCCCCGACGTAGAGCACCCGGGCGGGGTCCGCGGCGCGGGCCAGGTCGAGCACGGCGTCGAAGAAGTCCGGATCGGGTTTCTCCACCCCCAGCTCGGCGGACGTCGCCACCCGCTCGCAGGGCAGGCCGAGCTGCTCGAGCTCCTCGCGGCGGCTGGCCGGCTGGTTGCCGGCCAGGACGACGGTGACGCCCTGGGCGGCCAGCTCGTCCAGGCACGGACGCACGTCCGGGTAGAGGTCCTGCTCCTGGAACCCGCCGTAGCGCCGTTCGTGCTCGCTGGCGAGCTCGGCCCAGTCGATGTTCGGCGCGACGTGGGGGAAGACGGCCCGGTGGTCCTGTCCCTGCACGATCGCCGCCCCGAACACCGCCGCGAAGCTCAGGCGCGACACGCCGACCAGGTCGGCCCAGATGCCCCACACGCGGGTCTCATCGATCAGGACCTCGCCGATGTCGAACGCCACGGTCGTCGGTGCCGGCCCGGCCAGCCCGGTCACGTCCCGGGGGTCGTCGACGGACGGGTCCGCGTCGGCGCTGCCGGACGCGGCGCGTCCCCCGTGCGTGCCGTCACCACCGACGCTCACCCACCACTCCGGACGGTGTCGCGCAGGGCCAGCGACGCCAGGCGTTCGCACAGCTCGGTGAACCCGAGTTCGGCGGCGTCCGCAGCCAGCGGGGTCAGCGAGGTGTCGGTCAGCCCGGGGCAGGTGTCGAGCTCCAGCAGCCACGGTCGGCCGTCGGCATCGACGATCAGGTCGGCTCGTGAGACGTGGCGCGCACCGATGGCGTCCACGGCCGTCAACGCGGTCGCCTCGCAGGCGTCGCGGACCTGAGGGTCGAGCCGTGCCGGGGCGTGGAACTCCGTCGCCCCGGCGGTGTAGCGCGCGGCGAAGTCGTAGGCGCCCTCCTTGGGGTGGATCTCCACGGCCGGCAGCGGACGGCCGTCCAGCACCGTCACGGCGATCTCCGTGCCGTGGACGAACCGTTCGACCAGGACGGAGTCCGCGTAGCTGAACGCACCGACGATGGCCTCGGGCAGCCGGGCCGGATCGTGGACGATCGTCAGACCGAGCGCAGATCCGCCGGTGGCGGGCTTGACCACCAGCGGCGAGCCGAGCGCGTCGGCGACGTGCCCCACGGTGGCGGCCGCCCCCATCTCTCGGAACGCCAGCTGGCTGAGCGTGACGCGGTCGGGCACGTGCAGCCCGGCGCGGGCGTAGAGCCCCTGCGCGATCGGCTTGTTCCACGCCAGGGAGGACGCGAGCACGTCGGGCCCGGTGTAGGGCAGGCCGATCAGCTCGAGCAGCGACTGCACCGTGCCGTCCTCACCCGCGGCGCCGTGCAGCGCGAGGAACGCCAGGTCGAAGCCGCCGCGCTCCAGGGTCGGCACCAGGTCGGCGTCGACGTCCAGCCGTGTGACCTGGTAGCCCACCTCGGTCAGCGCGTCGGCGACACGGCGCCCCGACCGCAGGCTCACTTCACGTTCGAGCGAGATGCCGCCGCTGAGGACGGCGACGGACGTCGGCTGGGACATCGGTGGCTCCTGGACGTCGAGGTGTCGGGTCGGGACGGCGGCGGTCAGCCGCCGCGGTTGCCGGTCGGGCCTTCGTGACGCCGCCGGGCGGGCGGGACGTCGTCGCCGAAGACGGCCCTGACCAGGTCGAGCTCCTCGTGCAGCAGCTCACCGAGCCGCGCCACGCCGTCGCCGATGCGTGCCACCTCGGGGTAGCTGAAGCACAGCCGTGCCTGCTGCCCGCCGTTGCCGTCGGCGTAGAACCCGCGGCCGGGGACGTAGGCGACGCGGTGGTTGACCGCCTTGGCGAGCAGGTCGGAGGTGTCGATGCCCGCGGGCACGGTCAGCCAGACGTAGAAGGCTCCGGCGGGCACGGTCCAGTCGACACCGTCGGGCATGTGCTCCGAGAGCGAGCCGAGCATGGCCTCGGCCTTCTCGTGGTAGACGGTGGTGAACCGCTTGATCTGCTCGCGCCACGGCTGCGAGACGAGCCAGCGCTCCACGATCATCTGGGTCAGGTTCGAGGGGCAGAGGTCGGCGGCCTCCCGCAGCAGCACGAGCTTGTCGCGGATCGGTGCGGGTGCCGCGATCCAGCCGGTGCGCAGGCCCGGTGCGATGGTCTTGGAGACCGTGCCGACGTAGACCACCCGGTCGGGGATCAGCTCGCGCAGCGAGGGGTTGGTCCGACCGGCGAAGTCCAGCAGCCCGTACGGGTTGTCCTCGAGGATCAGCAGGTCATGCTGCTCGGCGAGCTCGGCGAGCCGGTGGCGGCGTTCCACCGTGAGCGACACACCCGCCGGGTTCTGGTGGTTGGGGATGGTGTAGAGCAGCTTGGGTCGCCGGCCGTCGGCGGCGATGCGCGCGAGCTCGTCTTCGAGCAGGTCGATCCGTAGGCCGTCTGCGTCCATGTCGATGTGGCGGACCTCGGCCTGGTGGCTGTTCAGCGCGCCGAGGCCACCGACGTAGGTGGGGCCCTCCGCCAGCACGATGTCACCGGGGTCGACGAAGCACTTGGCGATCAGCTCCAGTGCCTGCTGGCCGCCCACGGTGACGATCAGTTCGTCGGTGCGGCCGGGGACACCCTCGTGGCGCATCACCTCGACGAGCAGTTCGCGGAGCTGTTCGCGGCCCTGGCCCCCGCCGTACTGCAGCGCCGTGGCGCCGTCCTCGCGGATCACCTGGGCGGTGACCGCCTCGACCGCTTCCATGTCCAGCACCGACGTGTCGGGCATGCCGCCGGCGAACGAGACGACCTCCGGGCGGGAGGCGACTGCGAAGAGGGCACGTATCTCCGACGCGCGCATGCCACGCACCCGGGCGGCGTAGCGCTCGAGGTACGGATCGGTGTCGACGCGCATTCGTGGCCTCCCGTCCGCGCCCTGGGTGCTGCCGGCCCGGCTGGCCGAGCCGGACGGTCCACCGGGCCGGGGCCGTGCGGCCGTTCGGCGCGCACGGCTGTGGCGCTAGCATCGGAGCGTAGCGAGCGCCCCCGGGTGCTCCGGGCACCGTCTGTTGGCGACACGCCCGACCCGGTGCGGCACGGCCCCGATCGCAGGAGTGCCGGTGAGCGAACAGGTGGATGGGCACAGCACCGCGCCGGAGCGCCCGGTCGCGCCCGGCGGATGGAAGCGGGTCCTGATCGGGTTCGCGATCGGGCTGGCGGCCGGCGCCCTGGTTGCGCTGGTGCTGCCCCGCGACGACGGTCCGCGTCGGGTGAGCTGAGCCGATGGCGCGCCAGGTGACCGCGCTGACCAGCGGCGACGTCGACCGGCTGCCGGCGCCGTGCCGGTGGTGTCTGTTCTGGGAGCTCGGGGCTGCCTGCCCCCAGCCGCGCACCGAGCCGGCGGTCCCGGGCCTGGCGCTCGAGCGGCCACCGGAGCGACCCCAGGAGCGCAAGCGCGCCTGGGTCTCCCAGCGTGTCGAGGAGGGCCACCCGCCGGGGCGCATCGTCACGGTGGACGACGAGGTGGTGGGCTTTGCGCTGTTCGGTCCCTCCCGCGCCTTCGCCCCCAGGGCGTCGCTGATCCCCGGTCCGAGTGCGGACGCGTTGCTGCTGGCCACGGTGTGGATCGCACCGACCCACCGTGAGCACGGGCTCGGACGGCTGCTGCTGCAGGCCGCGGTCAAGGAGGCGATCCGCCAGGACCGCACCGGCGTCGAGGTCCACGCCGATCGACGGTGGCGTGACCGCGCCTGTGTCCTGCCCGCGACCTGGCTGCTGCACGAGGGGTTCACCGTTCACCGCGAGCATCCCCGTACCCCGCTGCTGCGGCTGGACGTGCGCCGGACGGTGCGCTGGGCCGGCCCGCTCGAGCACGCCTGGGACGAGGTCCTCGCGCGGCTGCCGCGCCGCTCGCCGGGCACCGTGCGGGCCGGCGACCACGCCGCACCGCCCGGCCGCCGCGGGTAGGGGACGACCGGACCGATGCGTGCAGCCGGGGCGCGGTACCGTCCCAGGAGTCGTTCGACATCGAGAGACCGCCCATCCGCAGTCGGAGTGGACACCTCGGTGCCTCGGTCCGAGAGGTGATCACCCGTGCGCGCCTACCGTGAGCTGTTCGGCCACCGTGACGCGCGGTGGCCGCTGCTCACCTCCAGCATCGCACGGCTGACGCCGGGCATGATCCTGTTCGGGATCCTGCTGCTCATGCGCGACGTCGGCTACGACTACGCGGCGGTCGGGCTGGTCACCGCCGGCCACCAGATCGGGATCGGGCTCGGCTCACCGATCCAGGGGCGGCTCGCCGACCGGTTCGGGCAGGTCCGGGTGCTCGTGCCCGACGCCGGGCTCTACCTGTTGGGGACGCTGGCCATCGCCGGGCTCACGCTCGGCGAGGCGAGCCCCGTGGTCCTGCTGGCGGTCACGGTGCTGACCGGTGCGGTCTACCCCCCGGTCACCGCCTGCGCGCGCGTGTTGCTGTCACGGCTGTTTCCCACCGGGCAGGTGCGCGAGACCGCCTTCGCGGTGTCGACCATCGCGGTGGAGCTCGGGTTCGTGGTGGGGCCACTGGCCGCCGCCGGTGTCGCGGTCACCGCCGGACCGGCGTGGGCGGTGATCATCGCCGGGGTCGCGTCCACGCTCGGCGCCGGCAGCTACAGCGCGACCGGTGCCGCGCGTGCGATGCCGCGGCGTGAGCTCGGCACGCGGCGCGTCGGTGCACTGCGTGCGGTTGGTGTGCGGGTGCTGGTGGTCTCGATCGGCTTCATCGCGGTCGCGATCGGGGTGGTCGAGATCGTGGTCCCCGCGGTGGCCGAGACCGCGGGCCACTCGGCGGCGGCCGGGAGCGTGCTGTTGGCAGCGATCGCCGCGGGAAGCCTGCTCGGGGGGCTGATCTACGGCGGACGAGCCTGGCCGGGCACGCTGGTACAGCGGGTGCGGGTGCTCGTCGCCGCCCTGGTGGGTGGCCTGGCACTGGTGGCGGTCGCCACCGACGACCTCGTGGTGTTCGGCGCGGCGCTGTTCGTCGGTGGGGTGTTCCTGGCGCCGACGATGATCTGCACCTTCCAACTGCTCGACGACAACGCGATCAGGGGCACGCAGGTCGAGGCGCAGTCCTGGCTGCAGACCTCGGTCGTGCTCGGCATCGCTCTTGGAACCGCGGCTGCCGGCCTGGTGGTCGACCGAGCCGGACCCCGATGGGCGTTCCTGGCCGGAGCGGCCGCGGTCGCGGTGGGCGCGGTGGTCGTCAACGCGTCGTCGCGGGCCATCACCCCGGCGCGGTCGGCCGAGCCGCGCACGGGCGTCCCGGTCGAGTGACCGGTCAGCCCACCGGGACCGGGCCGCCCACGAGGAACCGGGCCAGCGCGTCGGTGAGGGCGCTTGCGATCCGCTGCTGGTGCTGGGGGTCGCACAGCTGACGGCCCTCGTCCGGGTGGGTCAGGAACCCCGGCTCGAGCACGACGGCTGGTGCGCGCGAGGCCCGCAGGATGGTCATGGTGCCCGGATGGGTGCGGCAGTCGGCGGTGCCGGTGACGTCGAGGACGGCCCCGAGGCACAGCTCGCTGAGCCACCGGCCGCGGTCGGAGATCTGCGCGTCGGTGCCGAAGTAGGTCGCGGCCGCGCCGCGGGCGTTGGGCGACCGGTCGCCGTTGAGGTGGATCGAGAGGATCGCCTCGACGTCCTCGTCGTTGGCGTGGGCGGCGCGATCCTCGGGCGTCGGGGTCGTCGTGGGACCGCGGCTGAGCACAACGTGGGCCCCGAGCGCTGCCAGGCGGCCCTCGATCGCCGTCGCGATCCGCCAGGTCACCTCGTGCTCGCGGGTGCCGTCCGGGCCTGCGCGGCCGGGATCGTCGACGCCGCGCGCCGGGTCGATCATCAGACGGGCGCCGGCGACGGTCAGGCGGGTGGGCTGGCGCAGGGACTCCCGCTCGCGCACCGCCGCCGCTGACGCCTCCTGGTGCTGCCGGTGGAAGCGGACCAGCACGTCGACGGTCGTCGGACCTGCGATACCGTCGACCAGGAGGCCGGCGTTGAGCTGGAACTCCCGTACGGCATCGAAGGTCTGCGGGCCGTAGAGCCCGTCGTCGTGGCCGGCGTCGAAGCCGAGCCGGTTGAGCCGCCGCTGCAGGTCGCGCACGTCGTCGCCGCGTACCAACGGTCGGGTCAGGTAGAGCATCCGGTCGCCCAGCCGGTAGGAGGCGCCGACCAGTTCGTGCCAGGTCTCCGGTCCGACGACGCCGTCGGCGCGCAGCCCCCGCTGCTGCTGGAAGGTCCTGACGGCGTCCTCGGTCGCCCGGTCGAACACACCGGGGTCGGCGTTCCATGCCAGGCCGATGTCGCCGAGGCGACGTTGGACGTCGCTGACCTCGGCGCCCACCTGGCCGCGTCGGATCGTTTCCACCGACGCGCAGGGTAGGCGCCGCACGGCGCGGCGCGGATCAGCCGACGGCCACGGCCTGGTCGCTTGCCACGTCCCGGACGTAGATGTCGCCCTCGAGATGGAAGCCGACCCGCTCGAGGTAGCGGCGGTGCTCCTTGGTCAGGGCCGTCGCCTCCAGGGTGCGGATCCCGTGGGCAGCGAAGATCTCGGTCTTCTCGAAGAACGCGCTGCCGGGGCGCATGTCACGGTGCGCCTTGGTGACGTAGTCGAGCTCGATCCGCGAGACCTGGTTGACGGGGCGGGTGGCAAGGACCGCACCGACCGGCGTCTCGTCGCGGAGCACGAACCATGCCAGGTGGTCGTCGCGGGGCTCTGGAGCGTCGGGCTGGAACCGCCGGATGTAGTCGAGGCGAAAGCAGATGAAGCGGCGCAGCATCGGGCTGTCGGGTGGGACCTCGATCGCGTCGAAGTAGCCGCTGGCGCGCTCCCGGGCGATCCGGACCAGGTAGTAGATGTCGATCAGCACGATCGCGCCGTTGGTCAGCACCACCGGCATGGCGCCGATCAGGATCCCGTAGACGGTGAAGACGCTCGCTCCGACGAGGTTGACGATGCGCAGCTTGAGGACCGATGCCATCAGCAGGCTGAGCACGACGAGCGCCGAGCCGGTGTAGCCGATCAGTTCGTAGAAGGTGGCGGTGTCCACGGGTTCTCCGGGTGCCCGCTGGGTCGGGCGGTCGTAGGGGTGTGCTGTGGGAACGACGTAGGACGCGCCCCGGGGGGGGCACCCGGGGCGCGTCGCGGTGGGGCGTGCGCGCGTGGTTCGGGACCTGCGGGTCAGCTCAGGTAGTCCGACAGGTCGGCGAGCAGCTGCTGCTTGCCCTTCGCGCCGACGATGCGCTTGTCGGGCTCTCCGTCCTTGATGACGAGCAGGGTCGGGATCGACATGATGCCGTACTCACGGGCCGTGCCGGGATTCTCGTCGACGTTGAGCTTGACGACCTTCAGCTCGTCGGGCCGTTCTGAGGCGATCTCGTCGACGATGGGCGAGACCATCTTGCAGGGACCGCACCACTCGGCCCAGAAGTCGATGAGCACGGGCTTGTCGGACTCGAGGACTTCGGTGGCCCAGTCGCTGTCGGTCACAGGGGTCGCGGACATGTGGGTGGCCTCCGTTGGCGGTGTGGTCGGTGGGGTGGGCAGCTCTGCGGTCAGAGGTCGGCGGTCGCGGGCGTCGTCTGGGGCTCGCTGGCGACCTGGCCTCCGCCGCCGGCCAGCCAGCGCTCGGCGTCGATCGCCGCCTTGGAGCCGGTCCCGGCAGCCGTCACGGCCTGACGGTAGACGTGATCGATGACGTCACCACACGCGAAGACGCCGGGCAGGTCGGTCGCGGTGGAGGGTTCGTCGACGATGAGGTAGCCCTCCTCGTCGCGCTCGAGCTGCCCCTCGAACAGCCAGGTATTGGGGATGTGGCCGATCGCGAGGAACACCCCGTCGGTGGCGAGCTCGCGGGTCTCGCCGGTCTTGGTGTCCTGCAGGGTGACACCGGAGACCAGGCCCTGCTCGCCGTGGATCTCGGTGACCGTCGCGTCGAAGACGAACTCGATCTGGTCGTTCTTGAACGCGCGCTCCTGCATGATCGCCGAGGCACGCAGCTGGTCGCGACGGTGCACGACCGTGACCTTCGAGGCGAACTTGGTGAGGAAGGTGGCCTCTTCCATCGCGGTGTCACCACCGCCGACGACCACGACGTGCCGGTCGCGGAAGAAGAAGCCGTCGCAGGTCGCGCAGGCCGAGACCCCTCCGCCCCACAGCTCGTCCTCGCCGGGGATCTCGAGCCGGCGCGGCTTTGCCCCGGTGGCGATGATCAGCGAGCGGGTCAGGATGGTCTTGCCGGACGCGGTCTGCAGCTGGATCGGGTTCGCGGTCAGGTCGGTGGACGTCACGTCCTCGGTGACGAAGGTGGTTCCGAAGCGCGCGGCCTGGTCGCGCATGTTCTGGATCAGCTCGGGGCCGGTGATGCCGTCGGGGAACCCCGGGTAGTTCTCCACGTCGGTGGTCAGGGTCAACTGCCCACCGGTGGGGCCGCCGTCGACGACACCCTCGACGAGCAGCGGCTCGAGGTTCGCGCGCGCGGCGTACACCGCGGCGGTCAGTCCGGCCGGCCCGGAGCCGATGATGACCACGTCGTGGGTGCGTGCGGTGGGGTCGACCTCGCCCGAGGGAGCGTCGGACACGGTGACGAACGACATGAATCGCTCCTGGAGGAAGTGGCCTGAAGGTACGGGAAGTACCGGCCTGGATGTACTGGGTCGCGGCGGGTCCGGAGGGATGCTTCGGTCCTGCGGTGCCCGGGTGCGTCTCAGCGAGCCTAACGAGGGCGCGATCAGTGGTATTCCTCGGGCGTGCGCTGACCCGTATCCTGTCGCCATGAGCTCACTGCCGACCTGCGCCCGCCACCCGGACGTCCAGACCCGGTTGGCCTGTTCCTCGTGCGACACGCCGATCTGCCCCGACTGCGGCCGCGAGGCGGCGGTCGGGTTCAAGTGCCCCGACTGTGCCGCGCACGCCGATGCGACCACCTCCGGTCGGGGCGCTGCCCGCAGCGCGCCGTCGCTGCGACTCGGTGGTCAGCGGTCCGCGGCCCGGACGACCTCGTCGGGGGACGGTGTCGGCGCCGGGGTGGGGGTGCGCGCCGGCGTGGTCGGGCTCGCAGCGGCGTTCGTCGGCGGCGTGGTCCTCTGGCCGGTCCTCCACGGCGGGATGTTCTTCCTGCTGTCGTCCGGTGTGGTCGGGTGGGGGGTCGCCCGGGCGGTCTACTGGGCGACCGAGGACCGCAACTCCCCGGGCGTCCGTGCCACCGCGCTCGCCCTTGCCGGGTTCTCGGTCGCGATCGCGATGGCATTGGCGGGCCTCGGCGCGGCTTCGGGAGGCATCGCGTTCCTGGCCTACCCCGCCGCCATCTACGGCGGCTGGATCGTGGTGCGTCAGCGCTGAGCCGCAGGCGGCCCGCTCAGCCCTGCTCGAAGCGGAGGGGCTGACACGTCGCCCGTTCGACCACCCAGGCCTCGGTCCGGGTGAACGCCGCGGTCTCCGGATCGACGGTGACCAGTCCGAACAGCAGCGCCTCGACACCGTCTGCCTGTCCGAGCTCCACGTAGGCCGGGATGGCGGCGACACCTGGTTCCAGCAGCTCCTCGAGGCAGCGTGCGACCTCCCCCGCCGTCTGCGGTGCCAACTGCTCGCCGTCGCGCGTGGTCAGGGCCCGGCCGTCGTCGTCCGGTTCGTCGGGAGCGTCCTCGGGGGCCGCTTCGGGGGCCTCGTCCGGGGCGGGAGGCGTCGATGCGCCGAGTTCGGCCTGGAAGCGCTGGGCCAGCTCGGATCCGGGCTGGGTGTCGAATCCGCGGGTCGCGATCGCGTCCAAGTCGGCACCGGCGAGCACCTCGGTGATCACGGCGTCGTCGAGCTCCCGGTCGTCGTCGACGATCACCGGGCCGGGTGGCCCGGCGTCCAGCGACTCGGCCGCCTCGAGGTCCTCGACCTCGGGTTCGGCCTCCAGGGCGTCGTCGGCGGTGGTGAACGGCGCCTCGTCGTCAGCCGGGAGCAGGTCGGTGATGACGACGCCGCCGACGACCAGCGCGAGGACCCCGGCCGCCGCCGCGGCCAGGGCCGGGACGCGTCGCCAGCGGCGACGGCGTGCGGCGAGCTCGTCCGCGGGTGACCTCGCGTCGCGTTCGGTGGGTGCGCCGACCTGCTCGGCGACGACCGGATCGAGGCGGGCCCGCAGCCGGGCCTCGAACCCGCTCGGCGGTTCCACCGCAGGCAGGTCGGCGAGCGCCTCGTCGGCACGCTGGATCGCGGCGAGCTCGGTGCGCAGCTCCGGGTCGCCGGCGAGCTCGGCCTCGAGGGCCGCACGCTCGTCGGCTGGGAGGTCGCCGGCGAGGTAGCTGGCGAGGCGCTCGGCGCGGTCCACCACGGCTCCTCGTGGGTGTCGGCGGTGTCGATGTCGGTGTCGGCGGCGGGGGCGCAGACCTGCGGTGCCGGGTGCGGTCGGCGGGGCGGAGGGGGTCGACGGTGGGACGTGTGCGCGCCCCGGTTGGTTCCTGACGGTCAGGGATCGGTGTGGCCGCCAGGAGGGCCGCGCGGTGCGTCGCCGCGTGTCCGGCGGCCGTCGTCGGTCACGTGGTCGTGCGCAGCGGTCGCCGGGGACCCGGTGGCAGCCCCCTCGGCGAGCAGCTCACCGAGCCGGACCCGCGCGCGCGACACGCGGCTCTTGACCGTGCCGACGGGCAGGTCGAAGGCGCTGCCGGCGTCTGCGTAGGACCAGCCGTCCACGCCCACCAGCAGGACCAGCTGCCGGCTGACGGGGTCGAGCTGTGCGAGTGCGCGTCCGATCTCGTCGCCGGCGTCGACGGCACCGGTGGGGTCGACGCCGGTGCGGTGATCTGCCTGCTCGATGTCCTCGACCGGGGTGCTCGGCCGGCGCGCGTCGCGGCGGACATGGTCGGTGCACACGTTGCGGGCGACCCGGAAGAGCCAGGTCGACAGCGCCGCGTCGCCGCGGAAGGTCGAGGCCGAGCGGGCCAGTTTGACGAAGGTCTCCTGGGTCGCTTCCTCGGCGTCCTCCGGTGAGCCGAGCACCCGGACACAGACGGCGAACACCCGGCGCTGGAAACGGCGGACCAGCACCTCGAAGGCGGCCTGACGCTCGGCGGCCGGGGCGTGCGGGTCGGCGTAGGTCGCCAACAGCTGCTCGTCCGCGGTGTGGCCGGTCGGCCGGGTTGCGCTCACGACGGGCCGAGGAACTCGACGTCGGCGATCTCGGCGGTGTACTCACCGGCGCTGTCGGCCGACAGGCCGGTGATCCACACCAGCCAGTACCGCTCGGTCGTCGAGCTGAAGCGGAACGGGTGTTGGCTGAGGGTCGCCACCTGTGATGCGCGCGGCTCTCCCCAGGCCTCTGGGCCCGCGACCTCCGGCGGCGGCTCGCTGGACGCGTAGATCTCGATGTCCAGTCCTCCGCGGACCAGGTCGAGATTGATCCCCCGCACGTCCTGCTCGTCGCCGAGGTCGAACACCAGCCCGATGCCGTCACGCTCGTCAGCGAAGTCGGGCTGCTCGTAGGCCTCCGAGCGCCACTGGGTCTGCGGGTCTCCGTCGGCGGCGTCGGGTGCGAGGTCGGCGTTGTCTCCCGTCCCCGGGTTGGTCGGGTCGAACACCGTGACCTCGTCGATGGGCCAGACCTGCTGCTGGGCGGTCGGCTCGGCGGGCTCCTCGGCGCTCATGGCGTCGTAGGCGAAGAAGGCGACCACGGCCAGCACGATCCCGCCCAGGAACGCCGCCACCAGGCGTCGGGCGTACTCGCGTCGGGTGGTGGGCATCGGGCCCGACGGAGCGCGCTCGTCGATCGACAGCTCCGGCAGCTGGTCCGGATCGTGGGCCTCGACGAGTGCAGCGGTGATCTCGCTCGGCTTGCTGGTGACCAGCGGCGCGAGGGCACCGGCCATCGCCCCGCCGTCAGCGAAGCGGTCGTTGCGGTGACGCTGCGTCGCCCGGACGACGACGTCGTCGAGCGCTCGGGGGACGTCGGCGCGCAGCTGGCGGGGCGGCAGCACGTCGTGGGTGAGCCGCATGGCGGCCGTCGCGGCCGGCGTGTCCCCGCTGAAGGCGGGACGCCCCGTCAGGCACTCGTGCAGGACGACCCCGAGCGCATAGATGTCCGCGCGGGCGTCGATGGCGCCGTCCTCGAGCTGTTCGGGGGCGACGTAGGCGGCGGTGCCCACGACGGTTCCGGGCGAGGTGAGTGTGGCGTCGGCGCCGGTGAGGGCCTTTGCGATGCCGAAGTCGGTCACCTTCACGGTGCCGTCGGAGCTGATGAGGATGTTGGCCGGCTTGACGTCGCGGTGGACCAAGCCGTGCGCGTGGGCCTCGTCGAGCGCTGCGGCGACCTGTTCGCCCAGTGCCGCGACCGTCACCGGGTCGAGCTGCCCGCGACCACGCATCACGTCGCGCAGGCTCGGCCCGTCCACGTGCTCCATCACCAGGAAGACGAGGTCGCCCTCGCGGCCGGTGTCGTAGATGCGCACGGCATTGGGGTGGTTGAGCTGGGCCGACGCACGTGCCTCTCGTTCGAAGCGCTCGACCACGGTCGCGTCGGTGGCGTGGTGCGGATGCAGCAGCTTGATCGCCACGGTGCGTGAGAGGTTCTCGTCGAAGGCTCGCCAGACGATGGCGGCGCCCCCGGAGGCGATCGGCTCCTGCAGCGCGTAGCGACCTGCGAGGTGTGAGCGGTCGGGCCACGGGCGAGGGCTGTCGCCGGGCCCGGACGGGTCGGGTGCGGACGTGGTCTCGGGATCCGCGGGCGGGTCGCCGTCTGCGGTGTCCGATGGGGCGTGCTCGGTCGGCGGGGTCGCCGCGTCGAACGACTCGGCTCCGGTCACGGTGGGGTCATCCCCACTGACGTGGGGTGGTTGGCGCGAGCCGACTCGCTCGTTCGGCCGTCGTTCCACCGTTCTCCCTACGGAGCCAGGGGCGTTCACAGCACCTCGACACGCCGGTGGCGCCGTCGGCGCCTACCGCACGTTGCGTACCACCACCGCACGTACTCACCGGGCCGCAGCGAGCCACAGCCCATGATCACGGTATTCGCAACCGGGGCGGAGTGCGACCACGTCGGTTGACGACAGGGTGCCCGGTCGCCGGACGGCTGACGCTGCGCCCGGGCGACGGCGGTGCTCAGGATCGGTCCACCGGGTCGGAGGCCGTGCCGGTGCGGTCGACCACCCGCAGCTGCGGGCGGGTCGGTGGCGTCGGCGGTGGTGCGGGCGGGTCGTCAGGTGGCTGTCGGCGGTGTGGACCGCCTGCGGGTGTGCGTCGCAGCACGCCCACGACGAGCAGGCCGAGGACGATCGCCGCGATCACCCCGAGCGCAGGACCGGAGATCGCGGTCGAGCGCACGCCGATGGTCCCGGTGGCCAGCTCCCGCTCACCCGTCGGGTCGCTGACCCGGACCGTGACGGGGAATGCGCCGGTCGACATCGCCTGCGTCGGGAAGGTGACCGTCCAGCTCTCGTCCGGCTCGAGCACCACGCCCTCGACCCTGCGGCCTTCCGGCCAGCGCAGGGTGCCCGGCGAGTTGAGCTCGACGTCGACGACGATCGGTCCGCCGCGACGTCGTTGCAGCGTGACGGGGATCTGCCCGGTGTCGGAGGTGAGGGTGATCTCGCCACCGGCGACCTCGATCTCCCCGAAGGTGCCGTCGACCGCCCGCTCGACATCGCGCAGCAGTGCTTCGGCTTCGTCGTCCGGTCCCTGATACCACGTCGAGGTGGTGCGCAGCACCGCGTCCTCGAGCTCCTCGACGGTGCGACCGCCGGCGAGCTCGGCGCCGTCCGGCAGCGCGGCGGCGGCCGCGTCCAGCCCGACGGCCACGTCGGCGATCCGGTCAGCGAGCCCGGTCGACAGCTCCGCCGCCGGGGCCGATCGCAGCTCCAGGCTGCGGCCGCTCGCAGGCACCTGCGAGATCATCTGCGTCGGTGTCGCCAGCCGCAGCCACGATGCGGAGGTCAGGCCGTCGAGCAGCCGGTCGACCACCTCCGGCGAGGGGTCCCAGGTCGCGGGTGGGAGCACGACGAGCGCGGGTTCGTCGGCGAGGTAGGCGGCGGCGGTCTCGGCGATGGGGCGTTGTGCGCCGAGCACGGGGCCAGCCGGGTGGTCGGTCCTGCCGAGGGAGGCCTCCAGCGCGGGATCGGCCACCAACGTGCCGAGCAGGCGTCCCGACGGCGCCTGCACCTGGCCGACCGCCGGCGGACCGTCGGTGTCGTCGTCCGGCGTGGCCACCAGGTGGGAGGACAGCAGCAGCTGGTCGCCGGAGAGCAGGTCGAGCACGTCGTCGTTGATCGCACGGCGCATCAGGCTGGTGCTCGCGTCGACGTCGACCCCGAGCTGCAGCTGCACGCGACGTCGGCCCTCCGAGGCGGTGACTGCGGCGAGCTCGCGCAGCGTCGGGCCGCCGGCGAGCAGCCCAGGGAGGTCCGCCTCGGCGTACGGTCCGCTGATCGGCGCCGGAGTCAGGGTGGCCGCGAGCTCACGCACCCGGGTGAGCGTGTCGCTCGCCAGGGCCGGCGCCGCGGCGTTGGCAGGAACCCGTCGCGAGACGAGCTCGCCGTTGGGCGCCCGTTCGAGGGCCGTGAACCCGTCGGCACGGTCGCTGAGATCCTCCAGCAGGTGGGCCGCCGGCGCGAGGACGACCCGTTCCGAGTGGACGCTCTCCACCGCGCGGAGCAGGACGTCCAACCGGCCGCCGGGGGCGAGCTCGGCGTCGGCGTCGTAGTGGTAGGCGCCACGGGTGGTGCGCCACGGGTGGGCGTCGATCGGCCACACCAGCGAGGTGAGCGTCGGCGTCGACGGCAGTTCGTCGAGCCAGACGACGGCCGTGACCGCCTCGTCGAGGACCTCGACACCCCGGGTCACGGCCAGACGGACCGGGTGTACCCCGCCCGGGTCCTCGGCCCAGGCGACCTCGTCGGCGGGGAACTGGTCGCTGACCCCGCGCAGCTCGCCGGGCGCGAGCCCCGCGCCCTCGGCCACCTCGTGGGTGTGGATGTGCATGGGCGGGGCCTCGAAGCCGCCCTGGAACGCCGCCTGAAGCTCGCTGCGGGAGCCGACCGCGGGATAGATCTCCACGATGACCGACAGCGCGTCGAGCGTGTCGTCGCCGACGTTCTCGACCAGCATGCGCAGGGCCAGCTCGTCGGTGGCGCCCGCCTGGTCGTCCGGGGCGTCGGGTGGCGGCAGCACCGCGCCGGGCCCGAGCACGCCCGTGAGGTTGGTGACGGTCAGCTGGATCTGCCGCTGTTCGTCCGCGTCCTGCGGGTCGTCCTGAGCGCTCGCCGGCACGGCGGGCCCGACCGTGGGCAGC
>SKSM01000204.1 GCA_007122985.1 Nitriliruptoraceae bacterium
CCTCGAACGCGATCTGCGCGACCCCCTCGAGGCGCGCCTGGTCCGGCGTCCACGGGTCGCTGTCGTAGTCGCGCCCCATCGAGTAGGGGATGTAGTCGTGGGGGAACCACTCCTCGGCGATGCGCTCGTGCTGCCGCAGCTGCTTCTCGGCGACGGGCTCGAGCTCGGCGAGCAGTTGGCGGTCGGACAGGCGTGCTGCTGGCATGGGGCTCCCAGAAATGGTGCAGACAGGGTGCGGGTGGGGCTGAGCGCCGGGCCGGCGTCGCGTGCCACCCGGACGGCTCACAACCTACGGTAACGTAAGTTACGGTCCCGTACCACCGCCTGGTGCCGCGCCGATCAGCCGCGCAGTGCCCCGAGCGAGCCGATCCGCTCCTCGAGCTCCGCGATGGAGGCGTGGATGCGCGTCCGCTTGTCGCGCTCGTGCTGGACCACCTCGGCGGGTGCGCGCTCGACGAACGAGTCGTTGGCGAGCTTGCCCTCCACGCGCTTCAGGTCCTCCGCCGCCTTGTCGCGCTCCTTGCGCAGCCGCGCGAGCTCCGCGTCGACGTCGATCAGCCCGGCGAGGTCGACCTGGGCCTGGCCGGCGGCGAACTGCACCGTCGAGGTACCGGCACGCTCGGCGAGCACGTCGACGACGCGCAGCCCGTCGAGCCCGGCCAGCGAGCAGACCACCGCGGCATGGGCCTCGAGCAGCGCAGGTTCGTCGGTGGCCACGGTCAGCTCGAAGCGGGCCTTCGGCGGGATCCCGTTCTGCGAACGGAAGCGGTTGACCTCGGTCACCAGGCTCTGCAGCGTGGCGAAGCCGCGCTCGGCATCGGGATCGGCGAGCTCCTGGCTCCCGCTCGGCCAGGCGGCCACCATCAGCGAGTCGCGGCCCCCGTCCGCACCGGTCAACGCCCGCCACAGCGTCTCGGTGACGAACGGCATCATCGGATGCAGCAGACGCAGCACCTCGTCGAGCACCACCGCGAGCACCCGACGTGCCACCTCGGCGGCCGCCTGGTCGTCACCGTAGACCCGGACCTTGACGGCTTCGAGGTACCAGTCGGCCAGCTCGTCCCAGACGAAGTGGTAGAGGCCACGCGCGACGACCGGCCAGTCGTAGCGGCCGTAGGCGGCGTCGACCTCGGCACGGACCGCGGTCAGGCGCGAGAGGATCCACCGGTCCTCGAGCGCGAGCTGCTCACGGGCCGGCAGCGCACCCGGCCGGGTGCCGTCGAGGTTGGTCAACGCGAACCGGCCCGCGTTCCAGACCTTGTTGGTGAACCGCTTGGCGCCCTCGACCCACTCCTCGGCAAGAGGCACGTCGGTGCCGGGTGCGGCCGAGCGCAGCAGCGCGAACCGGGACGCGTCGGCGCCGTACTTGTCGACCAGGTCCAGCGGGTCGATCACGTTGCCGAAGGACTTCGACATCTTCTTGCCGTGCTCGTCGCGCACGAGCCCGTGGTTGTGGACGGTGTGGAACGGCACGTCGTCGGTGAACCACAGCGCGATCATCAGCATCCGGCTGACCCAGAAGGTGTTGATGTCATAGCCGGTGACCAGCGTCGAGGTCGGATACCAGGTCCGCAGCTCCGGGGTGTCGCTGTCCGGGTGCTCCCAGCCGAGGGTGGAGAACGGCCACAGCTGGCTGGAGAACCAGGTGTCGAGCACGTCCTCGTCCTGGACCCAGCCCTCGCGGTCGAGGTCCTCGCGCGAGACCTCGATCTGGCCGTCCGGCCCGTACCAGGCGGGGATGCGGTGCCCCCACCAGATCTGGCGCGAGATGCACCAGTCGTGGAGGTTGTCCAGCCAGTCCAGGAACGGCTTGGTCTGCGCCTCGGGCACGAACACCGTCCGGCCGTCGCGCACCGCCTGCGCCGCCCGGTCGGCCAGCGGCCGCATCGCCACGAACCACTGCAGGCTCAGTCGCGGCTCCACGACCGTGTCGCAGCGCGAGCAATGCCCCACCGAGTGGCGGTAGGCCTCCACCTCGCCGAGCAGGCCGGCCTCGTCGAGCGCCGCGGTCACCCGGCGCCGCGCCTCGAACCGGTCCAGGCCCGCGAACCGCTCGCCCACCACCTCGGTGGTCACCGCGTCGTCGTCGAGGATGTCGATGACCGCCAGGTCGTGGCGCTGGCCGATCTCGTGGTCGTTGGGGTCGTGCGCGGGCGTGACCTTGACCGCGCCGGAGCCGAACTCCGGGTCGACGTAGTCGTCGGCCACGACCGGGATGGTGCGGTCCTGGAAGGGGTGGCGGACCTCGCGTCCGACCAGCTCCCGGTAGCGCTCGTCGTCGGGATGCACCGCGATCGCGGCGTCGCCGAGCATGGTCTCCGCGCGGGTGGTCGCCACCTCCACGCCGCCGGACGACCCGTCCGCCCACGGATAGACGAAGCTGACCAGCTGCCCGTCGACGTCGGCGTGCTCCACCTCGATGTCCGACAGGGCCGTCTGGCAGCGCGGACACCAGTTGATCAGCCGCTCGCCGCGGTAGACCAGCCCCTGCTCGTAGAGCGAGACGAACACCTCGCGCACGGCGTTGGAGCGCGGCCCGTCGAAGGTGAAGACCTCGCGCTCCCAGTCGGCCGACGCACCCAGCTTGCGCAGCTGGCGCAGGATCGTGCCGCCCGACTCCTCCTTGAACGCCCACACGCGCTCCAGGAAGGCCTCGCGCCCCAACGAGGCACGGTCGGTGCCCTCCGCGGCGAGCTGCTTCTCCACGACGTTCTGGGTGGCGATGCCCGCGTGGTCGGTGCCGGGGATCCACACCGCGTTCTTGCCGAGCATGCGCTCGCGCCGGATGATCACGTCCTGGATGGTGTTGTCCAGCGCGTGGCCGACGTGCAGCGAGCCGGTCACGTTCGGCGGGGGGATCACGATCGAGAACGGCTCGCCGGGGTCGTCCGGCTCGGCGTGGAACAGGCCGGCCCGCTCCCAGTCGAGGTAGAGGTCCGGCTCCACGGCAGCGGGGTCGTAGGCCGAGGGCAGCTCGGTCATCGCGTCGTCCAACGTCGGTCGCGGAAACGTGGGGTCAGGGGGCGTGCAGTCGGGGGACGTGCAGTCAGGGGACGTGCAGACCACGGGCACGCGTCGGACACGCACCGCGGCCGGCTGTCCAGGACGCCGACGGGTTCGGCGACGGGACAGCGTCCTCGCCGCAGCGTAGCCAGCACGCCGGCGGCTCCCCCGCCCGTCGGGGTGGCGCCGCCGACGCCCGCCGGCGGCGTCGGGGCCGCGGATGCACGGTCACGGCTCGTCGAAGCGTGGCCGGGTGCCCTCCCAGACCAGCTGCGAGGCATCGACGTCGTCGTGCCACAACCTCGGCGGCCCGGTGCCGGCACCGTCGTCGTCGACCGGCACCGCCAGCAGCCGTCCCGCGGTGTCGATCAGCGCGACCCAGCCCCCGTCGGGTGCGTAGGCGCCGTAGCGCACGTCGTAGCCGGGGCCGGCCTCGATCACCGCCACCACGGCGTCACCGTCGTCGCGTGCCTCGACGCGCAGGGGGGACGTGCCGAAGCCACCGTCGTCGGCACCGTCCGTCGCGCCGTCCGTCGCACCGTCCGTCGTGCCGTTCGTTGTGCCGTCCGTCGCGGCGTCCGCGGTCGTCGGCCGGCGGGTGGTCACCTCGCGGACCTCCGCCCGGCCGGGGCCGTCGACCGGCTCGCGCGTGACCACCTCGCCGGACGTCGGGTCGAGCACGACGAGCTCCGACTCGCCACGGAACGACTCGAGCAGCAGCCCCCGGTCGTCCCAGCCCACCAGCCGTCCGTCCGGCAGGCCACAGGCGACCTCGCCGCCCGAGCCGTCGGGCCGGACCACCGACAGGCACGGACCGTCGGACGCGAACCGGGTCCAGGCCACCGAGGCGTCCGGAGCAGCGCCGGCCGTCGGCTCGACGGGCTCGAAGGTCGGCGGCCGCTCGACGCCGAACACCACGACGGCCGCCACCGTGGCGACCACGATCACCGCGGCCGCGGCGATCCAGGCCCAGGTCCGTCCGGGCCCGGCCTCAGGCAGCGACGTCGAGGTGGTCACGACGGCCCCTCCGCGGTCGGCGGGCCGTGGTCGGTGAGCTCGCGGCGTGCGCGGCCGAGCCCGACGGCGAGCAGCACCAACAGCAACCCCACGATCAGCAGCGTCGCCGGGGCCCCGATCGCGTCGCCGAACAGCTCGAAGGTCAGCTGCGGCACGAAGACGAAGGCGCCGAGCCCACCGACGACCATCGCCGCGGTGCCCGCACCGGTGACCGCCAGGACGACCAGCCCGGCGGAGGTGGCCACGCCCAGGCTCAGCAGCACCAGCGGCGCGTCGAACGATCCGACCTGCAGCGCACCCAGCGCGACGACGCCGCCGAGCGCGACCGCCACCACGCCCGGCCGCAGCAGCCCGCCGCGGCCGAGCAGCAGC
>SKSM01000225.1 GCA_007122985.1 Nitriliruptoraceae bacterium
CGGGCTGGCCGATGCGGAGCTCGCGCTGCCCCGCCGCGTCGGACGGGCGCTGCGGGCGGCGGACGGACGTGCGACCCACGTGCGCTGTGCGGCGGTGTCCGGGGCGGACACCGCCGCCGTGCTCACCTCGCAGCTCGTGATCGCCAGGGACGCCGAGGTGGTCGTCCTGCTGGCAGGTGTCAACGACGCGTTGTCCCCCCGGCGGCGGCTGCGCACCGCGGAGCGCACCTACGACCGTCTCCTGACCACCCTGACGGCCGACGGTGACACGCGGGTCGTGGCCGTGACCTGCCCGGACCTCTCGGTCGCCCCCGCCCTGCCGCGGGTGCTGCGCCCGGTCGTCGGGCTGCGCTGCCGCAGCATGGCACGGCGGCAGCAGCGGATCGCGGGCCGGCGGGGCGTGGCGGTCATCGGGCTGCCGGCGACGGTGCTGCCACGCGAGGTCCTGGGCGGTGACGGGCTCCATCCGGGCGTCGAGGGGCACCGACGGCTCGCCGAGGCGATCGTCGGCAGGCTGGGGGAGCCGCGGCCGGCCACGGCGCCGGAGGGTGTCGGCTGAGAGGCAGCCGGCACCGCTAGGCTCGCGCGCCCACACCGGGTCCGGTGTGCCGTCGATCGATCCGCCGAGGTTGCCGTGTCGCACGAGCACCGTCCGCCGGAGCGCGAGCTGCTCGAGCGGCACCTCAGCGACCCGGACGGGCCGGTGTTCGCCCTCACCGACCTGCCGGAGGTGGTCAAGGGGGCGCTGTTCGCCCGGTACTCGCGCTACGGGGGATCGCTCAAGCAGCTCTTCGTGGACGAGTTCGCCGACGACGTGACCGGCGACGGCTCGTCCGACCGGGCGGCCCGGCTCTACGACAAGGTGTTCGACGAGTACGGCGACGACTCGGTGGCTCAGCTCGGCGGCGCGCACGTGGCGCTCGAGGACGTGTCGAACCTGCTGACCAAGCGGATCGAGTGGGGCCGTCTGGCTGCCTACCTCGAGCAGTCGACGCGCTACATCGCCTACGACACCCGGCCGGACGGCCGCTACCGCTACCACCGCGACGCCGATGTCATGGCCGGGCCCCATGCGCAGGCCTACGAGCAGCACCTCGACGCGATCTTCGACATCTACGCCGAGCTCGTGCCCGAGGTGCTGGCATGGGTCCACGCGCGCTGGCCGCAGGACGAGGCCACCTCCGACGTCGTCTACCGCAACGCGACCAAGGCCAAGGCCCTCGACCTGCTGCGCGGGCTGCTGCCGGCCGCGACGCTGTCCAACCTCGGCATGTTCGCGTCCGGCCAGTCCTACGAGGGGCTCTTGCTGCGGCTGCGTGCCGACGAGCTCGCCGAGTCGCACGCGATCGCTGACCGCCTGCTGACCGAGCTGCGGCGGGTCATCCCGTCGTTCCTGACCCGGGTCGACCGTCCTGAGCGCGGCGGGGCATGGTCGCAGTACCTGGCCCGCACGCGTGACGAGACCCGCCAGCTGGCCCGCGAGCTGGTGGTCTCCTCGCCCGTCCAGCCGGCCGACCTGGTGACCCTGGTCGACTGGTCGCCACGCGATCCCGGGGACGCCGAGGTGGCACTGACCACCGCAGCGCTCTATCCGCACGTGCAGGTGCCCGAGGCCCAGCTCGAGCAGCAGGTGCGGGCGTGGCCGCCCGAACGGCGCGCGCAGGTGCTGCGGGCGTACGTGGGGGAGCGGGCCAATCGTCGCCACAAGCCTGGACGCGGGTTCGAGCGGGTGTGGTACCGGTTCGACGTGCTCGGGGACTACGGCGGCTTCCGGGACCTGCAGCGCCACCGGATGCTGACCATCGAGTGGCAGGAGCTGACGACCGCGCACGGCTACGAGACGCCTGCGGAGCTCGAGGAGGCCGGGGTCGCCGACCGGTGGCACGAGGCGCTGGAGCGCTCCGACGCGCTGTTCCGCCTGCTGCAGCCGGACCACCCGGCGCAGGCGCCCTACGCGGTGTGCTTCGCCTACCGCGTGCGCTATGCCATGCAGCTCAACGCGCGGGCCGCGATGCAGATGCTGGAGCTGCGCTCCTCGCCCCAGGGCCACCCCCAGTACCGCCGCGTGGTGCAGGAGATGCACCGTCTGATCGCAGAGCGGGCGGGCCACCGGGCCGTGGCCGACGCGATGGCGCACGTCGACCACGGGGCGAGCGACCTCGAGCGTCTGGAGTCGGAGCGCTCGGCGGAGCGTCGCCGTCGGGTGCGGTCCGAGCGCGACGGGGTGGGCTGATGAACCAGCGTGTGCGCGGTGTCCTGCTCGGGCTCGGCATCGGTGTCGGGGTCGTGCTGCTGCTGGACCTGGCGCGGATCCTCGCGGCGTCGGTGGACCGTGGCACCAGCCCGTGGTGGGTCGTCGCCTGCTATCTGGCTGCCGGCGCGGTCGTCGCCGTGGGGATCGCCTCGGGGCGCGGCGACCGGCTCGTCCCGGCCCTGGCCGCGGTGATCGTGGTGCTCGTCGCGGTTCCGAGCGTCGATCCGGGGGGACCGTTGGGCGCGCTGCCGCAGCTGACGATCGGTCCGGAGCACGCGCCCTCCCGCGCGGTCGCCTTCGTGGCGGCGGGCGGCTTCGTCTACGGGGCGGTACGCGGTGGTCGTGCCTGACGGTGCCGGTGACGTGCACCGCGGCGGGCGCGGGCGGGCCTACGGCAGGTCGGCCGGGTCGTCCGGGGTCGCGACGTCCAGCCGGGTTGCGGGGATGCCGAGCGACCGGATGCGCTCGACCACCGGCAGGTGCCGGGGGTGTCGACGGTAGGCGTCCAGCGCTCGTGCGTCGGCGAACACCGTGATCAGCCCGGTGAAGGCGGGTTCCTCGACGTCGCGCGCCACGCGCAGCCAGGCGACCTCGTCGAGCGCGGCGAGCCCGGCGAGCTCGGCCTCGATGTCCTCGCGGACCGACTCGTCGATCCCGCCCATGTCGAAACGCACGATGTGCCAGATCATGTCGGCTCCCAGCTCGGCTGGCTCCCGCCCGTCGGCGTCGGGACGGACGGTTAGGATAGGGGCCTGCCGGTGGAGCCGACCGTGAGACGGTGGGTGCCGGCCGCCGGGCGGACGCCGTGTGCGCAGTCTCGGCACGGCCGGCACGCACGTGGCGGTGACCAGGCCACGGCATGACCGCGACACAAGGGAGCCGAGCGTGTCGAGCCAGACCGGACCGACGTCGACCGCTCCGACCAGCGCCGGCGCGACCCTGCCCGCCCCGCCGCCTGGCATCGGTCGGGTGGTGACCGCCATGGCCACCCCGTTCACCGCCGACGGGAAGCTGGACCTCGACGGTGGGGCCACCCTGGCCGCCCACCTGGTGGACAGCGGGACCGAGACCATCCTGGTCAACGGGACGACGGGGGAGTCGCCGACCCTGCACGACGACGAGCCGTGGGAGCTGTTGGCCGCCGTGCGTGACGCCGTCGGCGGGCGGGCGAGCGTCATGGTCGGAACCGGCACGAACGACACCGCAAAGACCGTCGCCGCCACGCGCCGCGCCGCCGCCGAGGGCGCCGACGCGGTCCTGGTGGTCACCCCGTACTACAACCGCCCGGACCAGCGCGGCCTGCTGCGCCACTTCCGCGACGCCGCGGCCGCGTCGGACCTGCCGATGGTGCTCTACGACATCCCCGGCCGCACCGGCCGCGCGATCGACGTCGCGACCCTCGCCGAGCTCGCGCGCATCGACACCATCGTCGGCGTCAAGGACGCGACCACGGATCTCGGCAAGGCCAGCGACGTCGACGTCGCCACCCAGGGCGCACCCGGCGGCTTCGTGCGCTGGTCCGGGTCGGACGAGGTCAACCTGCCGCTGCTGGCAACGGGCGCCGTCGGCGTGGTGTCGGTCGCCGCACACCTCGTCGGGCCGGAGATCGCGCAGATGGTGCACGGCTTCCCGAGCGATCCGGCCCGGGCGCGTGCTCTCCAGCTCGCCTGCCAACCGGTGCACCGGGCACTGTTCGCCGAGCCCTCGCCCGCGCCGCTCAAGGGCGCGCTCGCCGCCAAGGGGCTGCCCGGCGGTCCGGTCCGGCCGCCGCTGGTCGACGCCTCCGACGGTGCGGTCGCAGCGGTCCTGGGTGCCCTCGAGCCGATCGAGGCCCGACGTTGACACCGCACCGGGCCGCCCACCACGGGCCACGCGCCCACGTCCGACCCCTGCCACTTCCGGCCCGGTCCCTGACCGCGCCCGACACGATCGAGGCCAATCGATGACCCGTTCCGACCCCGTCGAGCTCGCGTTCCTCGGAGGCCTCGGCGAGATCGGCCGCAACATGGCCACCCTCGAGGTCGAAGGCCGGCTGGCGGTGATCGACGTCGGGGTGCTCTTCCCCGACGCCGAGCACCCGGGCGTGGACATGATCCTGC
>SKSM01000278.1 GCA_007122985.1 Nitriliruptoraceae bacterium
GGGTGTCGCACCGCGTGGGTGTCGCACGTCGTCGACCCCGAGTCAACCACCGACACCGCCACCCTGACCGGGGACCGTCGGCCCTCGTCGGCGTGCCGTTCGCCCCCGACCGGGCACGGCGTGCCGTCGGGCGCCGTGGTCACGCCTCGGCGAGCACCTCACGGACGGTGCGCAGCAGCCGGTGGTGGCTGAACGGCTTGACCAGCAGCGGCACACCATCGAGCGTCGGCGCCCCGTCGACGGAGGCGAGCAGCACCACGCTGAGCTCGGGCACCGCCTCGCGGGCAGCGGCCACCACCGTGCCGCCGTCGGTGTCCGGCAGCGACACCTCGCAGATCAGCAGCTCCGCCCCGTCCTCGCGCAGCGCCGCGAGCGCCTCCCCGGCGGTCCCGAACGCCCGGACCCGGTAGCCGGACGGCCGGAGCATCCGGCCGATGACCCGACGGGTGCGCTCGCCCGGCTCGATCAGCACCACCCGCGCGCCGCCGACCGGGACATCGACGCCGACCGGTACCTCGTCGAGCCGTCCCCCGTCGAGCGGTCCCCCGTCGAGCGGTCGGCCGGCGACCGGGACGTGCAGGGCGACGCGCGTGCCCTCGCCGGGCACGGTGTCGATGGAGACCGACCCGTCGACCTTGTCTGCGAACGAGGCGACCGTCGGCAGCCCGAGACCCGTGCCCTGGTCCGGGCGCTTGGAGCTCCACAACGGCTCGAAGGCACGCGCACGGGTCGTCTCGTCCATGCCGACCCCGTCGTCGAGCACGTCGATACGGGTGTAGGCCGGGTCGTCACGGGACGGTTGCGCCGCGGACGACGCCTCGCCCACGCCGTCTCCAGCGGACGCAACGACCGCCGCCGACACCGTGATCGTGCCCTCGTCGCCGACGGCGTCACGGGCGTTGATGATCAGGTTGAGCAGGGCCCGCTCGAGCTGCAGCGGGTCGGCGGCGACCGGCGGCAGGTTCGCCGGCACGTCGATCTCCAACCGCACGCCGCGGTCCAGCGACCCCGACACCAGACCGCGCACCGCCTCCACCACCTCGCCGACCTCGGCGGTGAAGCGCTCACCGCTGTCGTCGCGCGCGAACTGCACCAGCTTGCCGGTGAGGTCGTTGGCTCGGCTCACCGCGATGCGCAGCTCCGCCAGATCCTGGCGGAGCGCCTCCACGGTGCCCCCCGGCGCCTCGCCCGCCAGGTCGTCCAGCGACTCGTCGGCGAGCGCGAGGTTGGAGGTCATCACCACCAGCAGGTTGTTGAGGTCGTGCGCCAGCCCGCCAGCGACCTGTCCGACCGCGTCCAGGCGCTGTGCGCGGGCCAGCTGCTCGGAGAGCTGCGCGCGCTGCTCCTCGTCGCGCAGCCGGTCGGTCAGGTCGTGCACCGCCAGCCGCAGGCGACGGCGCGGCCCCTGCAGGTGGCCCGCGCTGACCGAGCAGTGCACCACCCCGCCGTCGGCGGCCAACAGACCCACATCCAGTCGCACCGTCCGGCGGCGGGCGAACAGCACCCGCGCCAGCGCAGACGTCACCCGTGCTCGGTCCTCCGGCGCCACGAGCGCGACGAACGGCCGTCCGACCAGGTCGTCGGGCTGGTCGTAGCCGAGCACCGCACACAGCGCCGGGTTGGTCAGCTCCACGTCCCCTTCGGCGTCCAGCACCAGCGCCGCGTCCGGCGCGAGCTCGACGAACCGGCCGTACTCCGCCACCTCGGCACGCAGCTCGAGCACGTGCTCGAGGTGTCCGCGCACGTCGGCGAGCACCCGCCAGCGGGCCTCGGACGGCGGGGCGGTGTCCGGCCACACCGCCGTCAGCGCGCCGACCACCGCACCGTCGGGGGTGCCCACCGGCACGCCGCACCAGCGGGCCGGCCGTGGCACCTCGCCGTCCTCGCGGTCGTCTTCGTCAGCGGTGTCCTTGGCCGGGTCGACCTCGAGCACCGCCGTCGCGGGCTCGCCGCTGGTGACCACCCGGTCCACGAGGGAGCCGGCAGGCGGGCGCAGCGGCGCCGGCCGGCCGCGGCTGCAGGCGAGGTCCCAGACGAGCCCGGCATCGACGAGCGTGAGCGCCACCCGGGCCGCGTCCATCGCCGTCGCGGCCACGGTCAGGATCGGCTGCAGCTGATCCCGGTCGGCGGACGCCTGCGGTGCGCGGCGGCGCAGCGGCTCGTCTCGCCGATGCTCGGCGAGCGTCGCGTGATCACGCCCGTCGGTCACGCCGGCTCGCTGGCGACCCACCGGTAGCCGACCCCCGGCTCGGTCTGGATGAACCGTGGCTGGCTGGCGTCGTCACCGAGCTTGCGGCGCAGCGAGCGCAGGTGGACCCGCAGCGAGTCGCGGGCCTCGTCACCGTGCCGCGCGGACCAAACCTGCCCGATGACGTGGTCGTAGGTCAGCAGCCGTCCGGGGTGGGCGCACAGCGCCTCGAGCAGCCGCCACTCGGTCGGGGTCAGCCGCACCGGTTGGTCGTCGATGCGCAGCTCCCGCAGCGTCAGATCGACCGTGACACCGTCGTGGACGATCCGGGCGACGTGCGCCTCGCCGTTGCCGCCGAAGCCGCTGCGCCGCAACGCCGCACCGACCCGTGCCCGCAGCTCCTCCATGGAGAACGGCTTGTCGATGAAGTCGTCCGCGCCGGCGTCGAGCGCGGCGACCCGGGCCCGGTCGGATCCCTCACCCGACAGCAGCAGGATGGGCACCTGCGTCCACGGCCGCAGCCGCTTGACGACCTCGATGCCGTCCATGTCGGGCAGCCGCAGGTCGAGCAGGATCAGGTCGGGCGCGCTCGTCGCCGACGCGGCCAGGCCGTCTTGCGCGTTGCGGGCGACCATGACGTCGTGGCCGACCCGCCGCAGGCCGCGCGCCAATGCCGTGAGGATCTGTGCCTCGTCGTCGATCGCCAGCAACCTGGCCACGACCGCACCCCTCCGAACCGACCCCGCTGCGTCCCCATCACGAGTTGCCACGCCACTCAGGACCAGACCCGCCCGGTCACGCGACGCCCGTGAAGTGACGAACCGTAGTTGGACGCACGGCCAACCGGAAGCACGTCAGCGGCCGTGGCGAACGCCTCGAACCGCGCGATCGACGCGGGGGCGACGCCAGCAACGGTCACGGTGTGGTCCTGCTCGATGCTGCCCCACCTGTCGGCACCGGACGGGGCAGCGATAGCGCCACCGGGCACGGCCGACGATCCGATGACGCCCGGCGGTTCGCCCGCCGCGCCCGCCGCGCCCGCCGCGCCCGCCGGGGACCGTGACGGGCCGTGACGGGCGTGAAGCCGCCGTGAAGCTCCGCGCGGATCTCGTGAAGGAGCCATGAAGGCGGCTCCAGGTCACCGTCCCTGCGACCCGATGCGTCTTGCAGGAGGACGCCGCGACCGGTGCGCACGCACCGCCGGCGGCAGAAGGAACTCCGCGATGCGCACGGCGATGACACCCGTCCAGGGCGGGCAGGGCGGCCACGACACCGCGCCGGTGACGGCCGACGACCCCAACCAGCTCGTGGAGGCCAACCTCCACCTCGTCGACCACGTGGTCCACCAGGTCGCCAGCGGCTTCCCGCGACACGTCGACCGCGACGAGCTGCGCGGTGCCGGCGCCGCCGGGCTCGTCGACGCGGCCCACCGCTACGACCCGCGCTCCGGCGTGCCGTTCGCGCGCTACGCCTCGATCCGGATTCGCGGCGCCGTGCTCGATGCGACCCGCACCCGCGACTGGGCGACACGCCGGATGCGCCGCGACCTGCGGGCGATCGAGTCGGCGACCGCCCAGCTCCAGGACCGGCTCCAGCGCAGCCCCGACGACGCGGAGGTCGCCGCCGAGCTCGGCATGGACGTCGAGGTGGTGCGTCGACGCCAGGCAGCCGGGCTCACCTCCAACCTGCTCACGCTCGACCGGCCCGTCGGAGAGGCGGACGGGGACACCGACGCGCTCGCCGACCGGATCATCGAGGAGGACGACTCCTGGCTGCCCGAGCCCTCGCTCGAGCACACCGAGCTGGTCGGCACCCTGCACACCGCGATCGCCCACCTGCCGAAGCTGCCGAAGCAGGTGCTGCTCGAGCACCACTTCGAGGGTCGGCTGCTGCGCGACATCGCCGACGACCTGGGGGCCACCGAGGCACGGGCCTCACAGCTGCGCCACGAGGCGCTGCACGCGCTCAAGGCCTACTTCGGCACCACCTTCGACGGGGTGCCGGACGTGCCCGACAACGCACCGGGCAAGCGCAACCGCGCCGCGTACGTCGCACGCGTGGCCGCCGCGAGCACGTGGCGGTCGCGGCTCGAGCAGACCGTGGCCCACGGCGCGCCGGCCGACGCCGGGTCGCAGACGGCCCCGCTGGTCGA
>SKSM01000111.1 GCA_007122985.1 Nitriliruptoraceae bacterium
GCGGCGTGGGCACCGATGACGGCTCGGTCGATCCCGCCCGCCCGGCCTTCGAAGACCCGTCCGAAGCGATCGACCAGCAGGTTGTAGCCGATGTCGGCCCAGCCGAGCGTCTGGGTGTGGTACCGGTAGATCCCGCGCAGGATGGCCGGCACGTCGGATCGGCTGTAGCTGCTGCTCGTCGCGGTGTGGTGGATGACGACGAACCTGGCCGCCGCGGCGTACCGCGCCTCGCCCTGACGCCAAGATTCGTCTGCCCCCCACTCCGAGCGTGAGATGACGTCGGGTCCGGCTGCAGCCGTGGTTGCTGCCGTCGCCGTGCCGACCAGTGCATCGAGCAGGGCGGCGCCGGCGCGGCCGGTCAACGAGCCGGTGAGCCCGGCCGAGTCGATCAACTGTGCACGGACCCGCTGGGGGTCGCCGCCACGCACCTGCAGCCAGCGGGCCTCGCCCACCCACACCGGGTGTGTCATCCGCCGCCACGGGGATGCGTCCTCCTGCGAACCCGTGTCCGGCCCCTCGCCATCGGCGGCGATCCGCCGCGCCGACGTCCACGGTGTCCAGTCGTCACCGTCGGGCGAGGCGCGAAACTCGACGTCGGCGTCGTCGAGGAGTTCGAAGCCGACGAGGCTGAACGGGATCGGGGTCGCAACGGGCTCGGAGCGGCGGTCGGCCGCGCGCGGCAGTCCCTCGATGGTGTCGGTCCTCGCTGCGGGCGCAGCGGTGCGGACGGCGGCGGGAAGTACGGTGTAGGCGCCGATGGCGAGCCCCACGCCGCCCAGTCGCCGCAGCACCGCCCGGCGGGACAGGCTCATACTGGTCGGTGTCGCCGCGGGCGAGCGGGGCTGGTGGGCATTGCGGGATACCTCCGTCGGGCCGTGGTGATACTACACAGTCGTAGTACATGATGACGAGGTCAGCACCTGACTGAACGTGTATGAGCGGACGCGCAGCGCTAGCCGCCCTCGGTCCGTTGGGGGAGGGGCCGTTCCCGGTGTCCGTGGCCCGCGGCGATCAGCCCCACCCCACCCGGCCTGCCTGCCACTACGCTCGCCTGTATGGATGACTATCACCGCCGGGTCGTCAACCGGCTCAAGACCGCTCGTGGCCACCTTGACGGCATCGTTCGGATGGTGGAGGACGACGCCTGGTGCCCGGACGTCATGAAGCAGCTCTCGGCGGTGCAGGGGATGCTCGAGGGGACCAGTCGCGAGGTGCTGCGCCACCACCTCGAGACCCATGTGGCTGACGCGGTCCGTGCCGGACAGGCCGACGAGATCGTCGACGAGCTCATGGAGACGCTCAAGTACGACAAGCGTGTGCTGCGTCCCCTGCCCGAATCCGACGCGGGGGACAGCTCGGAGTAGCGGGCTGCTCGCCCCATGACGGTCCCAGAGCACCAGGTCGTGGCACACCGACGTCGTTCGGTCGCGCGCGGGGCAGCGACGCGCTCACGCTGGCTCAGGTCCGGTCCGGAGCGGCGACGCGGTGAAAGACCACGGCTGCGGTGCCGGCGATGGCGGCGAGCCACGCCACAGCGATCACCAGTGGGCCGGTCTGATCGAACGTCGCGGTGAACGCGCCGTCGACGAGGACCTGCACGGCGCCGTAGGCGGGCATGAAGTGCGCCCAGTCGGGTGGGGCGACGTCGAACATGATGTTCTGTGCCAGCCCGACGTCGAGGAACGGGAGGAGAAACATCACGTAGAGCCCGCCGAGTCGACCGAACAGGGAGCCGACCAGCACCCCGAGCAGCCCGTAGGTGATCGCCACCAGCAGGGTGGCGCCCGCGAAGCTTCCCCAGGCCTGCGGTGCGAAATCGAGGGCGGTGACCCCCAGTGTCACGGCCGTGGTCAGCAGTGCTGCCGTGCCGATGACGCCAAGCCGAGCGGCCAGCACCTCGCTGGCACGGAACCCGGCGAGTGCCAGCCGACGGTCGCCCTCGGCGGAACCGAGCATGACGAACAGTCCGGCCAGCCCTGCCAGGAATCCGACGGTGATGGGCACCATGATGGCGCCGTGAACGTCGATCATCGACAACATCCGGGTGGAGGTGGCTCCATCCTGGGTCAGCTCCACCGGGGCGGGGTCATCGGGCGTGACCGCGAACGAGAGGCTGACGAAGATCAGCGGGACCGCGATCAGCAGGAACCACAGGGCCGGGTTCCGCCGGTACTCGCGCAGGCCGTAGCGAAGGCCGGCGGCGAGTCGGGCCCGGCCAGGACGCAACCGCCGGCTGGCCGAGTCGTAGGGGCGCACGGCCCGCAGGAGGAGCAGCACCGCCAGCGTCAGGGCTCCCAGCGTCCAGAGCAGTGCGAAGCCGACATCTCCCAGCGGCTGGCTGTGGCCCGACGGTGTGTCGAGCATGACCAGGCTGACGTAGTGTGTGGGAAAGCCCTGGACCAGGGTCACGTCGGTCCCACCGGTCATCGCGGGCCCGAGGAAGACGTCGAGGAGCCAGACGAAGATGATCAGCAGCGATCCATTGACCTCCGAGCGAACCAGCGCACCGATGCTCGAGCCGATCGCGAGGTAGGTAAGTGCGAACAGCACGGTGCCACCGACCGCGCGTGGGACGTCGTCGATGCCGGTTCGCAGCGCGAGTGCGGCGAGCGCCGCAACTGCGGCGAGCAGGGCGAGCACGAGCGCCGACCCGAGGCGCGCGGCCACGACCCGCGAGGTGCCGGTCCCGGCGGCCGCCAGGCGGCGATCGGGGGCGTGGGATCCAGTGACATGGAAGAACCCCGCCACGCCGGCCAGGAACGCTGCGGCCCATCCGGCTGCCGCAGACTCGAGCGCGACCGCATCGGCCGCGCCGCCCAGGAGCTCGGCGAAGTCGGCCAATGCCCCGGCAGCGACGGCAACGAAGATGACCGGCACCAGGACCAGCAGGGCGAGGTTGAGCGGCCTCCGGGCGTACTCGACGAGGTACCGGCCGGTCAGTGCGAGGGTCATCGCCGCACCGTCCGTCCATCGCGCAGGTCATAGACGCGGTCGAAGCGGTCATCGTCGGCGATGAAGTGGCTGATGATCAGCACGCCTCGTCCTTGCGCACGGCGTGCCCCGGCAAGCTCCCAGAAGCGCTGGTAGGTGTCCCAGTCGAATCCCGCGTACGGTTCGTCGAGCAGCAGCACCATCGGATCCGCCAGGAGAGCCAGGCCGAGGTTCAGCTTGGAGCGGGTGCCGCCCGAGAGTTCCTCGACGCGGGTACGGGCCCACTCGCCGAAGCTCAAGGTGTCGTAGAGCTGCGCACGGGCGTCTTCGACGGCCGCAGCCTGCATCCCGTAGGCGTGCCCGAACAGCTCGAAGTGCTCGTCGCAGGTCAGCCGCTCGTAGAGGACCGGGTCCTGGGGGCAGTAGCCGAGCGAGCCGGCACGGTGGATGTCGCCGCTGTCACGGGGGATGCTGCCCACGAGGACCTTCATCAGCGTGGACTTGCCGGCGCCGTTCTCGCCCACCAGGCCGACGATCTCGCCGGCCGGCAGTGTGAGGTCCGCGCCCCGAAGCACGGGGAGGGTGCGACGGCGGGGCCACAGCCCGGCGCGGTAGGTCTTGGTCACCCCGCGAGCCTCGAGCAGGGTCGCCGGGAGTTGCCGGCTGCCGTCGAGCACGGTGCCGGGTGGGGCGGGCCGGCCCCGGTCGGTGTCTGTCGTCATGGCAGCTCCGTCGCCAGTTCGTCACATAGTCCACCCCAGGGGGGGTGGGATATCGTTGGATCTGGAGTCTGAACGACGGCGGGGGTGCGGTGCAGGGCCGAAGGTCCCGGGAACCGTGGGCCGAATAGTCCATCCCACCTGGGATGGGGGTAGGTATCGTGCCGTTCCCCGACCCGAGGACCGACGTGATGTGCGGAGCCGAGACCTCCACCCGAACCGGGCTTCCGATGGTGCCCGGACACAGCGACCGCAGCGGTTGCGCGTGCGCCGACGAGGCCGTGGACGCCCGTGGCGAACGACCCGCCGCGGTGGCTGTCGATGACGCTGGTGGCGAGCGCGGTGACGGTTGCTGTGGCGGTCATCGCCACTGAACGCCGCAGCCTGCTCGGGCTGACTCGTCGAGCCGGCGTGCGTGTCGCCGCGTCCCCTTCCGGGGCGGCTGCAGCCGGCCCGCCGGATCAGTTCGATGCCTCGACGACCGTGACCGTGCCCTGCATGCCGGCTGAGCGGTGGCCCGGCACGCTGCAGTAGAACTCGTACTCGCCGGTGGTGGTGATCTCGAGGCCTGCGGTCGTGCTCTGGCCGGCGTCGACGTCGATCTGGAGGTCGAGTGCGTCGATGGTCAGGTCGTGGAACACCTCGCCGCGGTTGTCGACCGTGAGGTTGAACGCTTCGCCC
>SKSM01000276.1 GCA_007122985.1 Nitriliruptoraceae bacterium
CTCGAGCTCACCGTCCGACGCCCAACCGAACTCCGCACCGCACTGACAGCCCTGGCCGCCCAGCTCGCCACCAGCGCCACACGAACACCCTGAGCCGACGAGCACCCGGTAACAAACGCCCGTTGGACGTACGGTCAGCAGCGGCTGTGCCAGAGTGATCCGTCGAGCGGCCTCAAGGACAGTTGGCGCCGTCCGTAGGCTCGGTTCGGTCCTCGGTCGGTCGCTTGCCGCGTGTGGCCGTGACGGACGCTGCACCCCGGGTCGCGTCGCGGTGTTCGCCTGCATAGGCGCTGGAACAATCAGCTTCCGATACATCGGCGCTTGATGTATCGTTGCACCAGACGGAGGGGCCCTCATGCCATCCATGCGCCGACCAACGTTCTTCATACTCACAGCGCTTGCTGAGGCGCCTCGGCACGGTTACGGCATCATCCGCCGCATCGAGGAGCTATCCGAGGGCGGGGTCAAGCTGGGGCCGGGGACGATGTACGGCGCGCTGGATCGGCTGGTCGAGCAAGAACTGGTGGTCCTCGACCGCGAGGAGCTCGAGTCGGGCCGCCTACGCCGCTACTACCGGCTGACACTGCAGGGCCGCACCGAGCTCTCCGCCGAGGTACGCCGGCTCGAACAGGACAGTCGGGTCGGACAGATCGCCCTCGGGGGCGCGTCGTGAATCGTTACGAGCGGCAAGTTGAACTGCTGCTGCGGTGCTACCCCTCAGCGTGGCGTCAGGAGCGGGGCGAGGAGATGTACGCCACGCTGATGGACCTCGCCGATGATGGCCGCCGATCGGTTCCGATGCGTGTGGCGCTCGATCTGCTGGTGGGCGGCTGGCGAGAGCGAGCACGCCGCCACACGCGGTTGGCTGGCGCCCTCGGCGCGGGATGGCAGCTGACCGTCGGTATCGCCGTCGTCGGGCAGCTGGTCGTGTCGGTGGTGTGGCTTCGCGACTTCGCCCTCACCGGCACCCCCGCGGTGCTCGTCCACATGATCGGCAACGCCTCAGCCATCACCTATGGCCTTGCGTTGGTCTCGTTCATCATCGGCGCCATCGCCTGGCTGGCCCACCAGCGACAGCTCGCCCGCGTCGCCGGCCTCGTTGCGATCACATCCTGGGTGCTGACCGTGGCGGTGTTCCCTGCCCTGTCCCACACCATGTGGTCCGACTGGCTTCAGGTCGTGTCCTGGAGCTATCTCGCCGCCGTGGCCACGGTCGGGATGTTCCAACCACCCCCAACCCACCCGCGTTTGGCGGGTGCCACTGCGCTCGTAGCGGTTCTTATCTCCCAACTGCTCACCAGCGGGGTCACGCCCACGAGCGACCACAACATCGTCTACCTCGCCGAACAGACCCTCCGACTCGGGCTACTCGACCGAGGCACGGACACACTGCACACCGCGCTACGCAGCGGTTGGACCCTGCTGGCCATCGCCGGACTGGCACTGGCCCGTATCGACCCGCGGCCCCTGCTGGCCGCAGGCTGGCTGCTACCCCTCATCGCCCTCGACCACCTTGCCTGGGGCGGCCCGATCGTCCCCGCCACCGGCGCCGCCGCTGGACTCGCAGTCGTGGCCGCAGCGATTGCCAGCACCCGCTCAACACGCCCCAACGCTGGCCCCAACCCCTCCCTCTGACCGAGCGAACACGCCCGTATGCCCCACACGTCGGGGACGTGGGCGTATCCCTACGGGAGCCGAGCACCCGTGCCGCCGGCTCACGGCACTTACATGACGCGTAGCGTTCGCCGCTGCTCGGCACGGAGTTGGTCAGCCTGCCCGCGCAACTCACTCAGGTCGTCCCAGGCCCCGAGGAGCAGCCCGGAGAGTGGATCGGCCTCCCCGGAGGCGATCCGCACGATCATCTCTCCGGCGGGCTCGGTTGTGCCGTAGTCCTCCCGCGGACGTTGGCCGAAGTTCGGCAGCCACCGACGCTTCTCCGAGTCTCGCGCGAGCGCGGCGGTCATCGGGGTCCACACCAGACCTGGATGGAGGGTGAAGACCCGCACGTCCGTGCCGTCCAACTCGGCGTGAAGCTGACCGGCGAGCCGGAGCAGACCGGCCTTGCCTGCCGCGTAGGCGCTACACCACGGCTGGTCGCGATCACCCAAGTTCCCGTAGAGCAGCACCAGCCGCCCGCCCCTGCGGGCGAGCATGCTCGGCAGGCACGCGTGAGTCAGCAGCATGGCGCCGCGCAGGTGGACGGCCACCTCGTTCCACCAGGCGTCCGGGTCAGCCTCCCACAGCGGGCCGACCACGTCGGCGCTGCCGGCGCTGTGCACCAGCATGGCGACCGGGCCGAGGGCCGCCTCGACCTCTGCAACCGCCTTGGTGACTTGGGCCGGGTCGGCCACGTCCGCGCTCACCGCGAGGGCGCGCTCACCCAGTTCGGTCGCCGCCCGTTGGAGAGCTTCCGATGGGCGGGCCACGAGCGCCACGCGGTGGCCCGCCCTGGTCAGTGCCCGAGCGATACCGAGGCCGATGCCGCGGCTCGCTCCGCTGACCAGCGCGACCTGCCCACCGGACGGCTGCTCACCCATGACCAAACCGTAGGCGGACACTCACCGTGAGCGGGGTAGGTCTCGCGATTCACCGCCGCGACCCGAGAAAGCGAACGGCGGTCCTGTCCAACCGCGATCTCTCAGACACCCCGCGAGGTGCAGCCACGCCAAGCCACGAACCGGTAAACACGCCCGTAGGCCATACCCGCTCGAGACGGGGTTGTCGGCTGAATCCGTATGGTCGGGGGGACACGGTCTACGTTCGCGGACCGTCGGAGGCTCCGGCTGCGTGCCGTCCCTGCGGGATGGCCTAGCGGCCTTGCGAATGGCTCGGTTCGACGATGAAGGACGCTGCTGCGATGGGTTCGATGCACGCCGCCGAGCCGTCAGAGTGTTTCGCTGAGCTGACTGGACAGGTTCGCCTCGTGCAAGACGGCTGGGACAGCCTCGTGGCGTTCGTCGATGACGTCTGGGTGGCACGGGTTCCACGAACGGCGCGTACCGCCTCGCGCGCACGTGCCGAGATCGCGCTGTTGCCCGTGCTTGCCGACCGGCTTGCCGTCGCGGTGCCCGAACCGGTGCGGACTTGCGACCTGCACGGATCGATGCTCTACCGCTACATCGGTGGTCGACCGGCCGATCAGCTGGGCGAGCAGGCCGCAGCACGACGTGTCGGCAGGTCGCTCGCAGCCGTCCTCGCTGCGCTGCACCGCACGCCGCTGATGGAGGTGCGTGAGCTGGGCGTCGAGGACCTGTCCGGCGGCCGGTGGGGTGAGCAGTACCGCGAGCTCTGCGAGCGGTTCCGAGCTCGCGTGCTCCCCTTCTTGCCTCCGGCGTACGGTGCCGACGGGAGGTGGTTGCTAGACAGGGTCGCGGAACGAACCTCGGATCCGGGGATCGCCGATGCGCTGGTGCACCGAGACCTCGGGCCTGCGCACGTGCTGTGCGTTGCCGGCGAGCTCAACGGGATCATCGACTGGACCGACGCGTGCATTGGTGACCGCGCGATCGATCTGGCCTGGCCGCTACATGGTCGTCCACGACCGCTCGCATCGGTGCTGGCCGCTGTACTCCAGGTGGACTCGGACGTCGGTGAGCGAAGCCGCCTGTACCACCAGCTTGGACCGTGGTTCGAGGTCGAGCACGGGCTTGAGAACGGGCGCGACGACCTGGTCTCGTCCGGGCTCCGCGGCATCTGCGACCGCATGAACGATGGTGAGCGCCTGTAGGTCGGCCAAGCAGTAACGCCCGTGATTCGTACCCGGCGACAGCGGTTGGGGCCGTGCGCATCGGCTCTGGCCTACTCGAAGCAGGCGTTCAGAGGCTCACGCAGGTCGGCGGCAGGAGAGGACGAAGCGGCCGGAGCCGACCTTCTCGAACAGCCCGTTGTCCAGTTCAACTGTCTGTTCCATCAGCGTCGTGCCGAGCTCGTGGGTGCTGCTCACCGGCCGCGCCGCTCCCCATTCGACGAGGTGGTAGCTGCGGCGATCGAGTCTGCCGCGTCGGTAGCGCCCCGGCAGGTAGTCGATGGCGGCGATCTCGACCTGCTGGGTCGCGAATGTCCTGAGGGCATCGTCGTCGATCATGTGGGTGTCGTGGTTGAGGGTGACCTGACCTTCAACGCGGCCGCCGTGCGGTCCGGGCGCGGCGACTCGCCACCCTCCAGCCTCGATGCCGACCCATGACGAGCTACTCATGACAACGTCGCCGACGATTCGGTAACGACCGGGTTCACCCTCGATGGGCCAGAGTCCGGTCTGCGGCGCGGACGAGGGGGTGAGGATCGGGTGCCAGTCCGACGCGGTGACGGGTCCCGCCCGTTGCAGCTCGAG
>SKSM01000118.1 GCA_007122985.1 Nitriliruptoraceae bacterium
CGAGCTGCTGCGGGAACCGGAGTTCCTCGCCGGTGACACCACCACCGCCTACCTGACCGAGCATCGGCCCGGGCTGCTGGCTGCCGCCCGTCCCGACCCGGACACCGTGGATCTCGCCGCGGCGCTCGCGGTGGTGCACCGCACCGAGCACGACCGCGCCCACGCGCCGGTCCTGGCCACGCTGCCGGCCGGGTTCACCAACGCCGCGACGTTCCCGGTCCAGCACACCTTCCGGGTCGCACCGGTCCAGCCGGACGACGGCGCGGACGGGCAGCTCACCGTGCGTCTCCGCGCGCAGCGCGACGGCAGCCACCGGGTCACCGTCCATCTGGGCCTCCCCGCCGGGCAGCTCGATGACGCGCGTGCGCGCAGCGATCTGACGCTGACCGTGCACGCGGTCGACCGCCACCACCTCGACGTCGAGGTGGCGGGTGTCCGCCGCCGGGCGCAGGTCCTGACGGAGGCGGACGGGCCCACGCAGGTCGCTGTCGACGGCCGTCGGGTCGAGCTGCGTCCGGTGCCACGGTTCGCCGCGGGGGCCGCTGAGCTGCCGCAGGGCGCCACCCTGGCGCCGATGCCCGGCACGGTCGTCGACGTGGCCGTGGCGCTCGGCGACACCGTCGCCGCGGGGCAGCGGCTGGTCACGGTCGAGGCGATGAAGATGGAGCACCGCGTGACCGCGGCGCTGCCCGGCACGGTCGCCCACGTCGCCGTCGACGCCGGCCAGCAGGTGGACACCGACGACGTGCTGGTGGTGGTCGAGCCCGCTGGCGCGTGAGCCCGGCCGTGGATCCGGGCGCGGGCAGCGGGTGCGTGCCGCCCAGCCGCCGGTGAGGCGGGGCTCAGCCGAGCATCCGCGTCGCGATCGGGTCGAGCAGCTGGCTGACGAGCAGGCCGTTGAAGACCCCGACCAGCAGGATCGCGGTGGCGAGCACCAGCACGGTGGCGACCACCCGCCCCGAGGGCTCGCTCGCATCGGCGATGGCGTCCTCGCGGGGTGCGACCACGAAGATCCGCTCGAACAGCCGCAGGAAGTAGATCATCGTCAGCATGCTGGAGGCGACCACCACGACCGCCACGAACCAGTTGCCGACGTCGATGGCGCCCCACACCAGGTAGAACTTGGAGAAGAACCCGGCGGTCGGCGGGATACCCACCATCGACAGCGCCGCGACCGCGAAGCCGCCCATCGTCCACGGCATCACCTTGCCGAGCCCGGAGAAGCGGGGGATCGCCTTGATGCCGGTGCGCTGGATGATCCCACCGGCGACCAGGAAGAGTCCGCTCTTCATCAGCGCGTGGCTGAGCACGTGCAGCAGCGCCCCGATCAGGGCCCGCGGTGTCGCAAGCCCGATGCCGAGCCCGATGTAGCCGAGCTGCGCGACGGTGGAGTAGGCGAGCATCCGCTTGATGTCGACCTGCCGGATCGCCAGCCACGAGCCGACCACGATCCCGGCCAGCCCGAAGTAGATCAGCGCCGTGGTGACGGGCAGGCCGCCCCCGTCGGTGTAGGCGGGCCCGAACACGTCGAACAGGATGCGGATCAGCGCGTACGCGCCGGCCTTGACCTGGACGGCGGCGAGCAGCGCGGCGACTCCGGGCGGCGAGAAGCTGTGGGCGTCGGGCAGCCACACGTGCAGTGGGAACAGCGCCATCTTGAGACCCAGGCCGGTGACCATCAGCGCCATCGCGCCGAGCACGGTCGGCGAGTCGGCGATCGCCGGCAGGGACTCGGCCATGTCGACCATGTTCAGCGTGCCGGTCGCGAAGTAGAGGAAGCCCACGCCGAGCAGGTACAGCCCGGATCCGACCGTGCCGAGCAGCAGGTAGCGCAGCGCAGCGAACGTGCCCTTGTCGCCGCCGAGCGAGACCAGCCCGTAGGTCGAGATCGCGTAGATCTCGAGGAAGACGAACAGGTGGAACAGGTCGCCCGAGAGCATCACGCCCATCAGGCCGGTGAGCAGCAGCAGCACCAGCGGGTAGAGCGGCGTGCCACGGGCCGGTCGCAGGTCGAAGGCGGCGTCGACCGGGTAGATCACGATCAGCAGGCCGATCAGCGCCACGATCGTGGCGAGGAATGCTGACAGCGGGTCGAGCACGTACTCGATGCCGACCGGTGGCGGCCAGCCGCCCATGTCGTAGCTGATCGCGCCGTCGCCGACGACCGTGACCAGGCCGACGAGCGCCGCGATCAGGGAGAGGGCCGTGCTGACGATGGCGGTGATCTGTCCGGCGATCGAGCGCCACAGCGCCGCCAACACCGCGATGACCGCTCCGAAGAGCAGGGGCAGCAGGGGCAGGACCGGCAGCTGGCTCACTGGTCGTCCCCCGCCGCGCCGGGGTCGTCACCCGCGGACGGCGCCGTGCCGTCGTCCGGCGTGGTCTCCTGGCTCATGTCCTCGCGCCCCGCGATCCGGTCGGCGATGACCGCCTCGTCAAGCGTCCCGTGGACCCGGTAGAGACGGACCAACAGCGACAGCGCGACCCCGATGACCCCGACGCCGACCACGATGGCGGTCAGGATCAGCAGGTGGGGGAGCGGGTCGACGTACAGCGCGGGGTCGCTGCCACGCTCGTCGATCACCGGGGCGGTCGCCCCCTCCTGGAGGCTTCCCTCGATGAAGAAGATGTAGATGGCCGTGGAGAAGATCGTCAGGCCGATCACCTTCTTGACGAGGTCACCCTTGGCGAGCACGCCGTAGAGGCCGATCGCCAGCAGCAGCAGGACGAACAGGTAGACGTAGCGGGCGAGGAACAGCTCGATCATGCGTCACCGTCCCGCTGGGTGAGAACGTCGAAGATCAGCAGCATCGCGCCGAACACCGCGAGCCCCACCCCGATCTCCACGATCAGGATCCCGAGGTAGCGCACCCGCGATGCGGCCATGCCGGCGATCTCGACCGCGCCGTAGTCCAGGAAGGCGCCCCCGGCGAGCATCGGGACCAGGCCGACGAGCAGGAACAGCAGCAGGCCGATCCCCCCGGCCGTCGGTGCGAGCCAGGGGGGGAACAGCCGGAAGGACAGCAGCTCGGGCAGGGTCAGCCGCGGCAGGATCGCCCCGACGGCGACGAACACGCCGCCGGCGAAGCCGCCACCGGGCCCGTAGTGGCCGTGGGCGATGATGTAGATCCCGAACATGGCGATGAACGGACTCAGCAGCGCGCTGGTCACCCGGACGACGACGGACGGATAGGACCCGATCATGAGGTGGGCTCCTCCGGCTCGTCGCCTCCGGTGCGGGCACCTCGACCACGTCGTGGCTGCGGCCAGCTGGCGGGCTCACCGAGGCGTCCCAGCACCAGTGCGGCCGCGAGGGCGGCGGTCACGATCACCATCGTCTCGCCGAGGGTGTCGAGCGAGCGGTAGTCGGCCAGCAGCGAGGTGACGACGTTGGGGGTCTCGGTGTCCGCCAGCGAGTCGGCGAGGTAGACCTGTGAGACGCCGAGCTGCGCCGGTGCCTCCGGGTCGCCGCGGTCGGGCAGGTCCACGCTGGCGTAGAGCATCAGGGCGACGAATCCGGCCACCAGCGGCAGCACCACCAGCCGCCGTTTCGGATCAGAGCGGGCGTCCGAGCGCCGGGTGGTCGCCAGGATCGCCGCGATGAACAGCACGCCGGTGATGCCGGCGCCGAGGGCGGCCTCGACCAGGGCGACGTCGACGGCGGCGACCCCGGCGAACAGCAGTGCGACGAACAGGCTGTAGCCCGCCAGCAGCGACACCGCAGCCAGCAGGTCGCGTACCTGCAACGCCAGCACGGCGGTCGCGAGCAGGATCACGAACACCACGACGTCGAGCGGAACGATCACGGCCGGTACCTCCCGAGCTCGGCGTCGGCGAGACGCTGGTCCACCACGGTCCAGGGCAGTGCCCCCGACCGGTGCGCCGCACGCAGCAGGGCGTGGACCGCGGCCGGATTGGCGATCACCGACACGGCGAGGATGAACATCAGGCGTCCGGCCGCCGGGACGTCCAGCTCGGGACGGAACAGCACCCCGATGAACAGCAGCGCGAGCGCGAGCGTCTCGGACTTCGCGACGGCGTGGGCGCGGGTGTAGAGGTCCGGCATGATCAGCAGCGCCAGCGTGCTGACCACCAGGAAGAACAGGCCCGCGCCGATGAGGAGGTTGGCGACGATGCTCATGCGCGGCCCTCCTCGTCGTCGGACGCCTGGTCGTCGGTGGCCCCGTCGTCGGGCGGCTGCGAGGGCCCGTCGATGGGGACCGAGTCCCCGGGCCCCTCGGCCGGCGGTACCGGGCTGTCGTCGGTGCCAGGGGCCACCGGAAGGGTGATGCCGCGTTGCTTGGCTCGGC
>SKSM01000338.1 GCA_007122985.1 Nitriliruptoraceae bacterium
GTGTCCCGGGGCAAGCACCAGACGATCATCGGGCTGGTCGGCGACCTCGCGCAGTTCACCGAGCTTCCGCTCCATGCCTTCCCGGGCGTGGAGGACGTCATCCGGGTCAGCAAGCCCTACAAGCTGGTCAGCAACGAAACCCACCCGCGCCCCTCGACCGTGTGGGTGGCCGACACGCCGATCGGCCGCTCGACGGTGACGCTCATGGCCGGCCCGTGCGCGGTCGAGACCGAACAGCAGACCGAGCAGGCCTGCCGCATGGCCAAGGAGGCGGGCGCCACGATCCTGCGCGGCGGCGCCTACAAGCCCCGCACCTCGCCCTACGCCTTCCAGGGGCTCGGTGAGGCCGGGCTCGACATCCTCAACGCGGTGGCACACGACCTCGACCTGCCCTTCGTCACCGAGGTCGTCACCCCGTCCGACGTCGACACCGTCGCGGCCAAGGCCGACATGCTCCAGGTCGGTGCCCGCAACATGCAGAACTTCCAACTGCTCAAGGAAGTCGGCATGGCGGGCAAGCCGGTCCTGCTCAAGCGAGGGCTGACCGCCACGATCGACGAATGGATCATGGCAGCGGAGTACATCGCGCACACCGGCAATCTCCAGGTCGTGCTCTGCGAGCGGGGGATCCGGACCTACGAGCCGATGACCCGCAACACCCTGGACGTCTCGGCCGTACCGGTGGCGCAGTCGTTGACCCACCTGCCGGTAATCATCGACCCGTCGCACTCGGGCGGGAAGCGCGAACTGGTCATGCCGCTGATCCGGGCCGCGATCGCGGTCGGCGCCGACGGGTTGATCGTCGACGTCCACCCCCAGCCGGAGGCCGCGCTGGTCGACGGTCCGCAGGCGCTGATCAAGGACGACATGCTCGAGCTGCGCGAGACCGTCCAGCGCTTCACCGCGGTGGCCGGTCGCGAGGTCGCCACCATCGAACGCGACCGACGCAGCGGCGCATGGGGACGCTCAGCCGCCTCCGCCTGAACAGACCCCGCTCCGCCGGCGCCCACTGCCGAACGGCACAGGTGGCCGTCGTTCAGGACAGTGCGGCGACCAGTCGGTCACCGACGTCGGGGATCACGTCCGGATCGACGTCCAGGTGGGTGACCAGCCGCAGCAGGTGCGGGCCCATCGCGCCGACGAGCACCCCGGCGCCGCCCAGGTCGGCGACCACCTCGGTGGCAGGTCGGTCGCCGGTGTCGACATAGACCATGTTGGTTTCGACGCTGGTGGGATCGACGCTGCCCGGGACGGCGGTGGCCAGCCGGTCGGCCAGCGCACGTGCGACCGCATGATCCTCGGCCAGCCGGTCGAGGTGGTGGTCGAGGGCGTAGCGCCCCGCCGCCGCCAGCACACCTGACTGGCGCATGGCGCCCCCGAACCGGCGCCGCCACAGCCGGGCTTCGTCGATCACTGCGGCGTCGCCGACAGCCAGGGACCCCACCGGCGCACCCAGTCCCTTCGACAGGCAGACGCTGAACGCGTCGAACGTGCGACCGACCGCGGCGGGATCCTCGCCGGTGGCGACCAGCGCATGCCACAGCCGCGCGCCGTCGCCGTGGAAGGCCAGGTCGCGTTCGTCGGCGACCGCCCGCAGCTCACGCAGCCGGGCCAGCCCGTGCACCGCGCCGCCCCCGCGGTTGGTGGTCTCCTCGACCGAGATCGCCGCCACCTCGGTGTAGGGGAAGGTCGGAGGGCGGAGGGCCGCACGGACCCGGTCGGCATCCAGGCGGCCGCGGTCACCGTCGACGGTGCGGAACTGGACCTGTGCGTTGATCGCGGCCGCGCCGACCTCGTAGGCCACCACGTGCGCGTCGGACTCGCAGACGACCTCCGTGCCCGGCCGGGTCAGCGCGCGCAGCAGGATCTGGGTCGCCATCAACCCCGACGGGGTCAGCACCGCGGCCTCGCGTGCGAACATCTCCGCGACGCGGCGCTCGAGCGCCGTCACCGTCGGGTCCTCGCCGTAGACATCGTCGCCGACCTCGGCCTCGGCCATCGCCCGACGCATCCCCGCCGTCGGTCGGGTGACGGTGTCCGAGCGCAGATCGACCGTGGCGCTCACGGGCGTGCCTCCAGCCAGGCGACGAGCCGGTCGTGGGCGGCGCGTCCGGCTGCGCACACCCCGGTGTGGCTGCGCCCGCCGAAGGTCGCCTGATGCTCGCTCACCACACCGCCGGCCTCGGCGACGATCAGCCGACCCGCGGCCCAGTCCCACGGCTGCAGGCCGTACTCGATGTAGGCGTCGAGCCGCCCGGCGCCGACCCAGCACAGGTCGAGCGCCGCCGATCCCCCGCGCCGCAGGTCGCGCACAACGGCCAGCAGCTCGGCGGCGAAGCTGCCCTGGTCCGCGCGCACGTCCGCGTCGTAGGAGAAGCCGGTCGCCACCAGCGTCTGTCCCAGCTCGTCGACGTCGGTGCAACGGATCGGGCGGTCGTTCATACCCGCTCCGAGCCCCCGGGCGGCGTGGAAGACCTCGTCGTGGCTGGGGTCGTAGACGGCTCCGGCGAGCGATCCAGCAGCATCCACCACGGCGATGGACACCGACCACATCGGCAGCCCGTAGAGGAAGTTGACGGTGCCGTCGAGCGGATCGACCACCCAGGTCAGCCCGGAGCTGCCCTGCCTGGCGGCCTGATCCTCCTCGCCCAACAGACCGTCGTGCGGGCGCGCCACGGCCAGACGCTCGGCGATCAGTCGCTCGGCGGCGCGGTCGGCCTCCGACACCGGATCAGTGCGCGAGCTCTTGGCGCCGATGTGCAGGTCCACGCCGCCGGCACGGCCCACCGCGTAGCCCCGCAGCAGGTGGCCGGCCTCGCGGGCGACGTCGATGGCCAGGTCCCGAAGCGCATCGGGCTCGTGCGCGACGGGTGCGTCAGCGGCCATGTCGGGCCTCCCGGCCGGGAGCAGCGAGGAGCGGGCTGTAGCGGGCAGATCACCCGACGAGCCTAATCGGGCGCGACATCGTGCTCGGACATAGGGTTGCCGTCGCACAGCACGTTCACGACGTCCGGCGTGCGAAGGGGTCGGTGTGACGGTCCGGATCCTGGCCATCGACGAGGGCACCACCGGGGTACGTGGCTTCGTCATCGACGAGCACGCCACGATCGTCGGCAGCGGCTACCACGAGTTCACCCAGCACTTCCCGCAGCCCGGATGGGTCGAGCACGACGCCGACGAGATCTGGCGCGCGACCGTGGATGCCTGCCGCGACGCGCTCGACGACGCGCGGGTGCGTCCCGACGCGGTGAGCTGCATCGGCATCACCAACCAGCGCGAGACCACGCTGCTGTGGGAGCGTGACACCTTGACGCCCGTCCACCGGGCGATCGTCTGGCAGGACCGACGCACCGCCGCCCACTGCGACCAGCTCAAGGGCGCCGGCCACGCCACCACGATCCGTAACGAGACGGGGCTGGTGGTCGACGCCTACTTCTCGGGCACGAAGGTTGCGTGGCTGCTCGACGAGGTCGACGGGGCGCGGGCCCGCGCCGAGGCCGGTGAGCTCGCCTTCGGAACGATGGACTCCTGGCTGGTGGCCCGAATGACGGACGGCCGTGACCATGTCACCGAGCCGTCCAACGCCTCGCGGACGATGCTCTACGACATCCGTGGCGGACGCTGGAGCACGACCATGCAGCAGCTGCTGGGGGTACCGGCCGCCGTGCTGCCCGAGGTGCGCGACACCGCCGGCCACTTCGGCACCAGCGACCCGGAGGCGTTCCTCGGCATCACCGCACCGATCACCGGGATCGCCGGTGACCAGCAGGCGGCGCTGTTCGGCCAGGGCGCGTGGAGCCCGGGAACGTCCAAGAACACCTACGGCACCGGCTCGTTCATGCTGCTCAACACCGGCCGGGAAGCCGTCGACAGCCAGAACGGCCTGCTCACCTCGGTCGCCTGGCAGCTGGACGGCACCCCCACCTACGCACTCGAGGGCGCGATCTTCATCACCGGCGCCAGCGTCCAGTGGCTGCGCGACCAGCTCGGCGTCATCGACTCCGCGGCCGAGACCGAGTCCCTGGCGGCGCAGCTGCCCGACGGCAACGAAGGCGTCTACCTCGTGCCGGCGTTCGTCGGGCTCGGCGCACCCCACTGGGACCAGTACGCACGTGGCACGCTGATCGGCATGACCCGCGGATCCGACCGGCGCCACCTGGCCCGGGCAGCCCTGGAGGCGATGGCCTACCAGACGGTCGACGTCGGCGAGCTGATGGAGCGCGAGTCCAAGCAGGACATGCAGGAGCTCCGCGTCGACGGCGGCGCCGCGAACAACGACCTGCTGTGCCAGTTCCAGGCCGACCTGCTGGGTGTGCCGGTGCTGCGACCCCGCAATGCAGAGACGACCGTGCTCGGAGCGGCGTTCCTGGCCGGGATCGGTGCCGGGGTGTGGTCGGGCACCGACCAGCTCGCCGACGTGTGGGAGCTCGACCGTCGGTTCGAGCCACGGATGGAGGCCCACGAGCGCCGCCGGCTGCTCGCGGGCTGGCGCGCGGCGGTCGACCGGTCCAAGGGCTGGGCGCACGTCGTGGAGCGTTGAGCGGCCCCGCTCGTCCACAGCCACGAGCAGATCCATCGGCGACCGCTGCGGCGCACGCGGCAGGCTGCGGCAACCGCCGACCCGGAGCCCGTCATGCTCGACGCCCTCGCGCCCGACCGTCCCTGGACCCACGCCGCCACGCTGCTGCTCGCCACCGCCGCGGACGACCTGGAGGTCGGCGCCGCTCCCCTGCCGACCCTCGCGGCCTACCGCGGGGACGAGCCGCTGGCGATCACCACGCTGCGGCCGTTCGGTGCCGGGGAGCTGCTCCAGGCCCTGGTCGAGGTCCTGGCCCTGCTCATCCCGTTGGGCGCTGATCGCGTGGCGCTGTCGGTGACCGGCCGCGCGTGGTCGCTGGACGACCCGATCACCCCGGTGGACGCCGAGGTGGACCTGCGGGCACGGGTCCTGCTCCTGACCCTGGCCGACGCGCACGACGGCGCGTGCGCCACCCGGACGGAGATCCACCCCTTCGAGCAGGACGCCGACGGCTGGTGCTTCGGGCCGCCGCTCGAACTGGGCGACCACCGGCCCGAGTCGGGCATCGACGATGCCCTTGCGTCCCTGCTCGACGGCCGTGGCGACCTCGTCGCCAACACCACCGACCAGATGATCGCCGCACAGCTCGGGCGGGTGCTGCTGCTCGGCCACCGGCTCGCGCTCGCACCGGACACGGCGGCCGAGCTGGAGGGCCGCACGGGCCGGTGACCAGCGGCCGCGTGCGCTCTACCCTCGCCGGCCACGACCCCGATGCGGAGGACCGCTGTGGCCGACGACGCGCAGCTCAGCGACGAGCAGTGGCGTGAGCGGCTCGCTGCCGACAGCTACTACGTGCTGCGTGAAGGCGGCACCGAGCGTCCCTTCACCGGCGCGTACTGGGACGAGGACGGCGACGGCACCTACCGCTGTGCCGGCTGCGACACACCGTTGTTCAGCTCACAGACCAAGTTCGACGCCCACTGCGGCTGGCCGAGCTTCTACGCCCCCGCAAGCGACGAGACGGTCACCCTGCACCAGGACCGCTCGATGGGGATGCTGCGCACCGAGGTGCGCTGTGCCGTGTGCGACGGTCACCTCGGTCACGTCTTCGAGGACGCACCCGACCAGCCGACCGGTCTGCGCTACTGCATCAACTCCGCGGCGTTGTCACTGGACCGCGACGCGCGCTGAGCGCCGGGCAGCTCCAGCGGTGTCGGCGGTCAGGACGCCGCCCGGCCGTCCTGGTGCGGCGGGTCGTCGCGGTCCCGCGACGGTTCGCCACCCGCGGCGTCGTCGCCCGCGTCGACGCCCGGTTGCTCGGTCGGCTCGTCGTCGAGGGTGAGCGCGACATCCCCGGACTTGACCTTCGCGGCGTACTCGTCGACGTACTCCTGCCCGCTGAGCATCATGATCTCGTACATCAGCTCGTCGGTCGCCGAGCGCAGCACGAACGGGTCGTCCCGCCGGTCGCGGTAGCGCGACAGGTCCAGTGGCTCGCCGTAGGTGACCCGCACCGGGTGGCGGCGCGGGCGGTAGGAGCCCGAGGGCAGCGCGATGTCCGAGCCCTCGATGGCACAGGGCACCACGGGCACGTCCGCCTCCAGCGCCATGCGCACCGGCCCCGTCTTGCCCCGGTAGAGCCGTCCGTCGGGGCTGCGCGTGCCTTCGGGATAGATGCCCAGAAGCTCGCCACGCCGCAGGATCTCCACACCCGTGCGCAGCGACGCGTCGTCCTTGTTACCACCGTCACGGTAGACCGGGACGACCCCCGTGCCCTGGAAGAACCACCGGGTGCGCCAGGAGTCCCAGTAGTCGGCCTTGCCGAGGAAGTACACCGGGCGCGGGACGTTCAACGGCAGGATGATCGAGTCGACGAACGAGCGGTGATTGCACGCCAGCACCGCCGGCTCGTCGGTCGGCACGTTGTCGAGACCTTCGAGGCTGACCCGGAAGTACGGGTTGACCAGCGGTGGCAGTGCGCGCCGCAGGACCCGGTACATCCGAGGGGCATCGCGCAGACCGGGCACGAGGTCCTCCTAGGTCGCTCCCTGCTGGGCCCGCCGAACGTCGAGCGATCGTCAATCGTCGAACGGGCGAGCTTCGACGTGGAGCGGTGCCCGCAGACCGATAGCCTACGGTGACAGCCAGGAGGCGTCGAGCCTCGCACAATCGTCGACCCCGCTGTTGCCGGTGCATCACCTCGTGCGACAGCGCTCGTGAACCCATCCGGCACGCAAGGCGGAGGATCCGTGGCCGAGGAACTCGGAACGTGGCCCGCCGAGCAGGCGACCGTCCTGCTCGAGGTGCTGCAGAAAGCCGGGCTGAGCCCCGACGCGAAACGGACCAAGGACGGGGTCCTGGTCACCGTGCCGGAGGACCAGGCCGACGAGGCCAACCGCCAGCTCGTCGCCAACATGGATGCGATCGCCAAGGCCGCCCGCCAGCCCAAGGCCAACGGTCCGCGCCCGCCCAGCCGCCGGCCACGGCCGGTCAAGGGCGCCGACAACCAACCCGACAAGGGCCAGTCCAGCCAGCTCGGCTCCGAGCGCATGATGCGCATCGCCAAGCCGGTCGGGTTGATCCTGCTGGCACTGCTGCTCCTCGGGGTCGTGCGCAACCCGATCCTGGTCATCGCCGTCGTCGCCGTGCTGGTCTACGTGCTCGGCAAGCGCGCCCAGCAGCAGGGCGGCGACGATCACCGCGACGGCGGGCTCTGACCCGGTCGCGGGCCGCCGTGTCAGGCGAGCGCGCGGTGCAGGAACGCCACCTGGTGGGTGAGCAGGTGCTCGGCGACCTGCTCCTGCGGGGTCATGTGGGTGACGCCCGACAGCGGTAGGAACGCGTGGGGCCGGCCGTCGGCCAGCAGCGCCGACGACAGCCGCAGCGTGTGGGCCGCCACCACGTTGTCGTCGGCGAGCCCGTGGATCAGCAACAGCTGCGGCGGGTCATCCCCCGACCAGTCGGCGGCGTCGATCAGCCGGCCGTCACCGTCGACCAGGCTCGAGACCTGGTAGGCGTTCGGGTCGGCATCCGGCCGGCCCAGGTACCGCTCGGTGTAGTGGGTGTCGTACAACCGCCAGTCGGTGACCGGCGCCCCGGCGACCGCGGCGCTGAAGACATCGGGGCGGCGCAGCACCGCCAGGGCAGCGAGGTAGCCGCCGAACGACCAGCCACGGATCGCGACACGGCCGAGGTCCAGCCGCGGCTCGACGTCAGCGGCGGCGTGGAGCGCGTCCACCTGGTCGGCGAGCACGGCGGTGGCCAGGTCACGGTGGACCGCACGCTCCCAGGCCGGCCCACGGCCAGGGGAGCCGCGCCCGTCGACCACCAGCACCGCGAAGCCCTGGTCGGCGAGCCACTGGGAGGTCAGATGGGCCGTCTGCGCGGCGACGACCCGCTGGGCGTGCGGGCCGCCGTAAGGATCCAGCAGCACCGGCAGGGGCCCCGAGCCGTGGTCGTCGGGGAGCAGCAGGGCGGCCCGCAGGCGCCGCTCGCCGAGCTCCAGCAGCCGCGGCCGGGCGGTGACCACCGGCGGCTGCGAGACCACCTCGAGCTGGTGGACCCGCAGCGCGTCGTCGGCGCCCGGCTGCTGCTCGACCCACCCGACGGTCACGGTCGGACGCGCCTGGTCCAGCGTCGCGGTGATCTCGACCCACGGCGCCGCGACCGAGCGGTCGAGCGCACCTGCCGGCCGGTGGCCGGGAACGACCCGGCGCACACCGGGCGCGAGATCGTCGGTGGAGGTCCACACGGCGGTGTCGAACGGCGGGTCGCAGTTGAGCTTGTAGGCGTCGACCCGGGTCGGGTCCGTGGCGTCGCTGGCGTGGAACTCGACCACGCCGCTCCCGTCGCGGCGGGGTTCGCCCTCCGGGGTGCGCCAGGGATGGGCAGCCAGCAGCTCCCGGACCTGCAGGCCGGGCGGGGTGACGGGCTGGCCGTCCAGGCAGATCGCACGGGTGCCGTCCTCGCCGAGCTCGGCCCGGTCCTCGACGGTGAGCACGCGGTCGTGCAGCCAGGTGGGGCTGCCGGGGACCAGCTCCACCCACGCCGCGTCGGACCAGCGATACACCTCGGTGGTCCGACCGGTGTCCGGATCGGCGGTCAGGACGCGGGCGGTGCGCTGGTCGCGGGGCTGGACGAGCAGGGTCAGCGGATCGTCGCCCCAGCCCACGTGCGCGAGGTACTCGTCACGCGCGCGGTCCCAGGCGACCTCGGTTCGCTGCCCGGTGGCGACGTCGACGACCCACAACGACACTTCGGCGTTGGTGGTGCCGGCCGCCGGGTACCGGTGCTCGGTCGGCGCCTCCCACGGCGACGCCGGGTCGGCGATCGTCCACATCGGCACACCGGACTCGTCGACCCGGGCGACCGCGAGGCGTCCGCCGTCACCCGACCACCAGAACCCACGCGTGCGCGACATCTCCTCGGCCGCGATGAACTCGGCGCGCCCCCAGGAGACGCCCGGCTCGGTCACCAGCTCGCGGGACGTGCCGGGCGCAGCCGGGCCGTCCACCAGGTCCACCACGTGCAGGCCGTCCGCCGCGTGGTAGGCGACCGCCCGCCCGTCAGGTGCGGGTCGTGGGTCGAAGGCGGGGCCGGCCGTCGGGTGCTCGGCGACCGTGCCGGTCGCCACCTCGACGGTGTAGAGCCGACCGGCGAGCGCGAACGCAACGCAGGTTCCGGGGTCGTCGGCTGCGTAGGTGACGATGCCGCCGGCCTGCTCGCGCAGGCGTTCGCGGCGGGCGCGCTCCTCGGGCGGGAGCTCGCCGTCGTCGCCGCCGAGTTCGCGGGCGTCGACCAGCTTGACGGTGCTGCCGGTCGCCGGGTCGTGGCACCACAGGTGGGTGACCGGGTCGTCGCCGGTGTCGGTGCGCAGGAACAGCACCCGTGGCCCGTGCGGACCGACGGTCGGTGTGAACGCGCGGGGCACCCCCAGCGTGAACCGACGGGTACGGGCGTGTTGGCGGGGAAAGCTCGTCGTCACCGGGTGTCCTCGTCGGCGCCGGGCCGGTCGGATCGGGACCGGTCGGATCGGGGCCGGTCGGATCGGGGCAAGTCGGTCTCGGCGCGTCCCCCCGCAGCAGCGGCGGGATCGGCCACACGGCGGGCGCGATCGCCAGCGAGCAGCGCAGCACCGACGACCCCGGCGTCGTCACCGAGTGCCGCCAGCTCGAGGGGTGGTGGCGTCCGCCACGCCGAGCCGACCAACCGCGCCGCCAGGGCACGACGTGCGGCCGGCAGCGCGGTCGGTGCGACGCTCGCCGCGGCACCGCCACCGAGCAGCACGACCTGCGGATCGAGCACGTTGACGACCGACGCGATCGCCACGCCCAGCCACCCGCCGACCTCCTCGATCACGTCGGCGGCGAACCGGTCCCCGGCGGCCGCGGCGGCGGTCACGTCCGCTCCGGTCGGATCGTCGACCTCCCGCAGGGTCGTGGGCACGTCGGGATCCACCAGCCGCTCGCGCGCGAGGAGGCCGATGGCGGTCCCCGACGCGTAGGCCTCGATGCATCCGCGGTTGCCGCACGGGCAGGGACGACCCCCCTCGTGGACGATGACGTGACCGATCTCCCCCGCGAATCCGCCGGCGCCCAGCAGCAGCGAGCCGCCGGCCACGACCCCGCCACCGACCCCGGTGCCCAGGGTCAGCAACACCACGTCGTCCGCTCCCACCGCGGCGCCGACCCGCTGCTCGGCGAGCGCCGCGACGGACGCGTCGTTGGCGACGGTGACCGGTCCGCCGGTCGCCGCCGACAGCCGTGTCGCCAGCGGCAGATCGCGGATGCCGATGTTGGGGCCGTAGCGCACCGTGCCGTCCGGGTCCACCAGCCCGGCGATGCCGACCCCCACGGGCATGTCCGGATGCCGGCCGATCAGTGCTTCGAGGCGGTCGAGCAGCGCGGCCGGGTCCCCCGCCGGGGTCGCAGACGCGGAGCGGTCCAGGATCGCTCCGTCCGCGGCGACGACCGCCGCGCGCATGCGGGTGCCGCCGATGTCGACGCCGAGGGTGTGGTCGGGCGGGTGCTGGGTCACGGATCGAGGTCGATGCGTCGCGGTCCCGACCGGTCGGACGTCGAGGTGGTGTCGTGCTCCTCGCCCGCCGCGGAGGGATCCTCGCCCTCGAAGGGTGGTTCGACCACCGTGCGTACGGCGGCGGCGAGGTGACGTGCGGCCTCGGCGAGATGTCCGAGCAGCTCCGGCCGCGAATCCCCGATGGACCGGGCCAGGATGCACAGCGGGCACACGCCGCAGATCTCGTCGGCGTGCTCACGCGCCGACCCTGTGGCGTGGTGGTCTCCCGGGTCGCCGCCGTCGCCCGGCTCATGGTCCTCACCGGGGCCGTCGCCGGCGCCGTCGTCGTCCCCGGCACGCGGACCGTCGCCGCGATCACTCCGGTCGCCCCCGGGGGCGGCGGGGTCGACCATCCCGCGCCGTGCCGCGCGGTGCGCGACGACCGGGTCCTCGCCGCCCGGAGCGTCCACCTCCGGGTCGGAGGCATCCGAGGCCCACCATGGGCGCGACGCCTCGCTCATGAGCCGGTCGCCGTGGTGGGCACGGCGGCGAACCGCACGGTGAGGGTGCCGTCGTCCACGGCCGCCCCGACCACCTCGCGGCGATGCAACGCAGCCGGCAGCGGCACGGTTCGCCGCACGCCCGCGACCTTGACCAGCAGGTCGCGGCCGTGGTGATGCAGCTCGACCTCGTCGCGAGCGACCCCGGGCAGTCGCAGGCGCAGCCGGGGCACGTCGTCGTCGGTGTCGACGGTGACCGGCGGTCCGTGGTGCAGCACGTCGGTCGCCGCGCCGTCGGCGTAGAGCTCGTCGGCGAGCTCGGCCAGCGCGGCGGGCCCGATCGGCTCGTCGGCCAGCAGCGGCGCGGTGAGCACCGGCACCGGGGCGACGGCGAGCCGCGTCTCCTCGAGGCCGGCCACGTGCCGTTGCTTCCACCGCAGCAGATAGGGGTCGGTGACGGCGTCGGGCAGCAGCCGGTTGACCACGACCGCGTCGACGCCGTAGCCGAACAGCGACAGCGTGGTCAGCGTGCGGCAGGACTCGGACAGGGCGAGCCGTTCCGGGGTGGACACCAACCGGACCGAGCTGCGGCTCGCGTCGGTCAGCAGGGCGTGGACCGAGGCGAGCTTGCCGTGGACATGGCCGACGGTGTCCACCACGTGGTCGTCGGGCACGGGAAACGGCGTGCCGGAGGCCCCCAGCGGGCGGGTCAGCGGCGCGAGCGTGCGCGCGGCCCGTCGCCGGGCGCCGACCCCACGGTCGAGGTACCACCGCAGTGCGTCGGGCAGCGACAGCAGCTTCAAGGTCGCGGCGGTCGGCGCGCAGTCGACCACGATGACGTCGTGTCCGGCGTCGACCTGGTCGTCGAGGTCCAGCAGCGCGAACAGCTCGTCCAGGCCGGGGAAGGTGACCAGCTCCTCGGCGGCGAGCTCGCCGACGCCGCTCCACGCCAGCACGCTGGCGAGGTAGTCGCGCACCCGGTCCCACCGCGCCTCGAGTCGGGCCTGGGTGTCCACCTGCTGTACGAGCAGGCGGCCGGGGGCCCGCCCCGGCACCGCCACCGGCCGCGGTGTGTCGCCGAGCTCGGTCGCCAGTGCGTCGGCGAGCGAGTGGGCGGCGTCGGTGGAGCTGAGCAGAACCCGGGAGCCGTCCGCCGCGGCGCGCACAGCCGTGGCGGCGGCGACGGAGGTCTTGCCGACACCGCCCTTGCCGGTGAACAGCAGCACGCGGGTCAGCGCGACACCTCCGCGGAGTCCGGATTCGGGCCGTACCACCCAGGCTAGTGAGTACCTCGCCGATCGTGGCACCGGCAGCGGCCGCCGGGTCCGAGGCCGGGGCCGACCGTCCGGATCAACCGGACACGGTGTCCCGAGAACCGGTCGTCCGGCCGTTCAGACGCTGCCGAAGGCGGCGGCCACCGCGACCAGGACCATCAGCAGCGTGACCGCCCCGACGCCGACCGCCAGCATCCGGGTCCCGACCGGATCGGGCTCGCCGGCGCCCAGACGCCACACGCCGACGAGGCTGGCCACCCACAGCGCGAGGGCGCCGACCACCAGCACGCCACCGATCCCGCGGCTGGCGGGTTCGAGCACCAGCCCGATCCCACCGACGATCCAGACGGCCCACAGCACCAGCCGCGCGATCCCGGCTCCGATCTCGCCGAGGAGCAGGTGGCCCAGTCCGGGCAGGACGACGCTCACCACCAACGCGGTGGTCGGCGTCGCCCGGACCCGGGCCGTGCGCGGCAGGTAGCCGAACCCCGTGCGCACCGTGCCACAGGTGCCGCAGTGGATCAGCCCCAGCGGCTGCCAGGTCTCGCACGCATCGCACCGCCACTCGACCTCGCCGTCACGCTGACGGATGTCGCGGCCGGCGGCGTCCGGGTCCACCGCCGCTGCACCGTCCCGCCCGCCCTGCCGCGAGACCGGCGGTTCCTCCGCGTCCGGCTGCGGATCAGGCTGCGGATCGGGCTGCACACCCGCGCCGCCTTGCCCCAGCGGCGCGAAGCACTGGGTGCACCACGCCGCAGCGGTCGCGTTGCGTGCCCCGCAGTTCGGACAGCTCACCATGCCTGCCGCTCCCGACCACTCACGGCGTCAGTCCCGCCGAGGTACGTGCCTCGAGTTGGAGTGCATCCTTGCAGCCCCACAGCCCGCGACGGAACGCCCGACGGTAGGCAGCGACCGTCGGCGCCGCCCGAGCCCTGGGCACCCACAACCGCGCGAGGTGATGGACCAGGGTGCCGCCGTGGGTGTCCTCGAGCCACAGCTCGGCCGAGCCGTCGAGGTCACCGTGCAGCGCGAGGCTGAAACCCAGGTCGTGGCGCCACTGATGGGGCCGGACGGCAAGACGCAGTCGGCGCAACGGGCCGGCGGCGAGCTCCAGTGCGAACCGCTCGGCGGCCGGGTCGTCGGCCGGCGGCGGCAGCCGACGGACCCGGCATCCCGGCCACCAGGCCGGCCAGGCCGCCAGGTTGGTCAGCCGCCGGTAGACCAGCCACACCGGCGCCCGGACGAACGCGGCGTCGTCCACGTGACCGTCTGCCGGTCCGGACCTCACCCGGCGTCTCCGACCGTCACCTCGGCGAGGAAGTCCACGATCCCCTGCGCCACCTTCGGTGCGTCGTAGTCGATCTGCGCGAGGTGATAGGACCGCTCGCACACCAGCTCGCGGACGTCGCCGCTGCCGGTGAGCTCCAACAGCGCCAACGCGTTGTCCGGATGCACCGTGTGGTCGTTGGGTGAGCGCACGACCAACAGCGGTTGGGTCACGTCCGCCAGCTGGCCACGGATCCGCGGCAGCTCGTTGAGCAGGGACTGCGCGGCCTTCGCCGAGACCAGCGTGTAGGCCGATTCCTCCACGTCGGGCCGGGCCAGGTCGTCGCTGGGCATGCCGGCGACCTCCCGGGGGACGTAGGGCATCACGTACTGCAGCAGGGGGGCGAGCTTGGCGAGCACGCCCGGCCGGTCGAGCAGCGGCGGATTGATCACCGCCACGGCGGCGACGTCGTCCGGCCGCCGGCTGGCCAGGTCGAGCGAGATGGTTCCCCCCACCGAGTGCCCGACGAGCACCACCTCGTCGCAGCGGGCGCCGAGGTGGTCCACCAGGTGGTCCACCGCGGCGTACCAGTCGGCGTAGCGGGTCTGACCGAGCTCGCGGTAGTGGGTGCCGTGACCCGGCAGCAGGGGCACCTCGACGGTGTATCCCTCGGCGGCAAGGCGCTGGCCGAGCGGCCGGGTCGCGACCGGGTTGGACGTGAACCCGTGGACGACGATCACCCCGATACGGCCTCGGGCACCTGCACCGGCCGCCGACCACGGCTCGGCGCCGGAGATGCTCACCACAGCGTCCATCGCCCCGCGTCCTCCTCAGCCCCGTCTACGTCGCTGCACCGTAGCGCGCATTCCCTAGGCTTCGGCAGAACGGCGACGGTGCGAGGACGGGTGTGGCGGACAACCGGCAGCTGCGTCGCCTGCTGCTGGGCGCCGCGGTGGTCTCCGCGGTCCTGCTCGAGACGCTGCGGGTGCTCGCGCCGTCGCTGGTGCGTGCCGGGGACGCCGGGCTGACCGCAGGCCTGGTCGCGGCAGCGATCGGTTGCCTGGTCTTCGCGCTGCCGCTGCTGCTCGCGGCCGGCGTCGAGCGCTTCGCTGCCCACCGACTGTGGCTCGGCGGCGGGCTGGCACTCGCCGCCGGCCGGACGGTCCTCGTCTTCGCGCCCGGCGGA
>SKSM01000324.1 GCA_007122985.1 Nitriliruptoraceae bacterium
AGCTGGTCGCCCTGATCCAGGCCGGCGAGGTGGTGCGCAGCGGCAAGGTCGCCTTCTCACGCCGTGCCGTCGACCGGGCCGTCGAGGTGCTGCGCAGCCGGTTCGGGCACGACCGTGCGTTCACGGCGGCCGAGGCCAAGCAGGCATGGGAGACGACCCGTCGGTTCGCGATCCCCCTGCTCGAACACCTCGATCGCACCGGGGTCACGCGCTTCGACGGGCAGCACCGCTGGCTGCGCGAGCGCTCCGGTTGACGTGCGACCGAACCTGCGGCGGCCGGTCAGGTGGGCTCGGCGCGGACCAGCACGGCCTCCACCTCGACCGGCGCGTCCTTCGGCAGCGAGGCGACACCCACGGCTGAGCGTGCGTGGACGCCCTGGTCGCCGAGCACGTCGCCGAGCAGCTCGGACGCACCGTTGGCGACCAGGTGCTGCTCAGTGAAGGTCGGGTCGGAGGCCACGAACACCGTCACCTTGACGACCCGGACCGCGTCCAGTCCATCGAACGCCGCAGCCGCGACGGCCAGCACGTTCAAAGCGGCGGTGCGGGCGAGTCGTGCACCCTCGTCGGTCGACAGATCGCTGCCGAGCTTGCCGGTCCGCGGCAGGGCACCGTCGACGACCGGCAGCTGTCCGGCGGTGAACGCGAACTCGCCGACCGTCGCGAAGGGCTGGTAGGCGGCGGCGGGCGTCGGAACCTGCGGCAGCGTCAGCCCGAGTTCCTCGAGGCGGTCGGTCGCGCTCATGCGTCGACCGGACGCTTGAAGTAGGCCACGTTCTCCGCGACCGTCACCAGTTCCCAGCCGTCCTCACCCCACTGGTTGAGGATCTGCTGCAGCGCATGGCTGATCAGCGGGGCGGTCGCGTACTCCCAGCGGGTCACGTCAGCTCCTCGTTGCTCATGAGGCCCCGGCTCACGCGGTCGTGGGGCGCACGTCTGCCGGCACCTGCCGGCCGGCACGGCACGGACGTGTGCCCGCCGACCGTCACGTCGGGGAGGGCAGTCCTACCCGACACCACCCCCGACGGGCAACCTGCCCACCGGCACCGGCACCGGCCAGTCGGGCGGTCGAGCGAGGCACGAGCCGTGGTCAGCCGGCGCGTGCCACGGCCTGATCGCCCTCGAGCATCGCGCGACGCTCCGTCTCTCCGAGCCCGCCCCACACGCCGTACGGCTCGGCATTGGCGAGCGCATACTCCCGGCAGGGCCCGAGCGCCGGACAGTTCCAACAGATCTCCTTGGCACGTTGCTCACGGGCGAGGCGCTCGCGCTTGGGCTCGAATCGATTCGGGCCGAAGAACAGCCCGGCGTCCGCGCCACGGCAGCGCGCCTCGAGCTCCCAGGCATCGGCCACGTCGACCAGTTCGAGCTCGCGTGGCGCGGCGGTCGGTGCACCTTCCACACGCGGTTCGTCTGCGGTGCGCACTGCGGCCCCCCTCACATGCGGTGGGCAGACCCTATGTCCGTGCCGCGAGGGTGACTAGCCCCCGTTTGCTGGCAGGAGTTATACACCTGCTTTCCATTGCAAGCACCCCGCCACCAGGGAATCGTCGCGCCGCCGCCTCGGCCCCCGCTGCGGGCCGAGGCTCAGCGCTCGGCGGGCTCGCCGTCAGGCTCGCTGTCGACCGCATCAGCCGTCGCCGTCTCGAAGGGTTCGACGAGGACGACCGCGCCGTCGACGTCGTGGACCCGAACCGGCGTGCCGACCTTGGCGCGCTTGGTGTCTCCGGTCCATCGCGCCCGCCACAGCGCCCCGTCGATGTAGACGTGGCCCTCCGGATTGAGCACGGAGCGCACGATCCCCGGACGGCCGACGAGATCCTCGACCGACACCCCTTCGGGTCCGGCCTGGGCACGCAGCAGGCTGGTCATGACCAGGACGAAGAACACCAGCGCGGTCAGCGTGGTCGCGGCGATCAACCAGCCGTTGAGGGCCAGGGCGTCGGCCGCGTAGAACTGCCACGAACCCACGGCGAACGCCGCCGTCGCCGCCAGCGTCACCGGGCCGAACCCGGCGATGGCGGTGTCGACGGCGTAGAGGATCAGGCCGAGCACGACCAACGCGACCGCCCACCAGGTCACCGGCAGCACGAACAAACCGAACGCCCCGATCGCGGCCGTCACGGCACCGGCGAGCCCCGCCACCCCGAACCCGGGCTGGAACACCTCGAACAGCAGCATGCCGAGGCCGACCACCAGCAGCAGGTAGATGAAGGGCGCCGTCGTCGCAGCGTGCAGCACGCGGCGGATCAACCCGAGGGAGTGGAATCGCACGTCGAGCTGCTCGGCGCCGAGTTGCAGCTCGGGTCGACCGGGAGCGACCGCGGCACCGTCCAACTCCACCAGCAGCGGCTCGATGCCCGGCACGGCGATGCTGGCGACCTCGGCATCGACCAGCTCCTCTGCGCTGACGGCCTCGTCGACCAGGCGCGCGGCCATCGCCGGATCGCCGTCGACGGCCCGGATCAGGGCGGCCGTGCGCTCCTCGATGGGGTAGTCACCACCGATGTCGGCCAGGTCGGCCGGATCGAGCGGCCCGACGCTCGCGTCACTCGACACCGCACGCACATCCGCGGCGAGCCACAACAGGCCCGCCGCGCCGGCGGCCTCCGCCCCGGTCCCGAGCGGACCGACGAGCACCGCGATCGGCACCGGTGAGGCGTCAATGTTCGCGAGCACCTCGTCGAGGTCGAGCGAGACCCCGCCGGTGGAGGAGTACTGCAGGATGACCAGTTCCGAGCCGTCGCGGTCGGCGGTCTCGAGCACGTCGGCGATCTGGGCGCTGACGGGTGGATCGATGAATCCGCCGCGCAGTGGCAGGATCTCGACCCGTCTCCGGTCGGCGTCGGCCTCGGCGTCGGCCTCGGCGTCGATCTCGGCGTCGACCTCGCCGTCGCTCTGCGCCACGGCCAGTGACGCCGTGAACGCCAGCAGCAGCGACGCGAGCACGGAGACGAGCAGGGCACGGCGCAGCGCCGCGAGCAGGGGGGACATGGCGCGGGAGGGTACCGATGCCGGACCCGCAGCCCGACCCGGGTCCGGCGGGCCCACTCGACGGCCACCGCAGCGCAGGGCACGGGCACGGACACGTAGGCTCGCGGGTGACGTCCACCGCACGGGGCCCAGGCGACGATGCAGCCGACCACCGCCGCACCAGCCGCGACCGGCGGCTTCGATGCGCTGCTGCCGGCGAACGTGCTGATCGTCACGGGCAAGGGCGGCGTCGGAAAGACCACGGTCGCGGCCTCCCTGGCGCTCGCCGGCGTGGCGTCCGGTCGCCGGACCCTGCTGGTCGAAGTGGAAGGTCGGCAGGGCTTCAGTCGCAGCTTCGGTACCCAGCCGTGGGACTACCAGGAACGCGAGTTCCGGCCGGGCCTGTGGGGCGCGGCCATCGACCCCGCCGAGTCCGTCTACGAGTACCTGGAGCTGTTCTACGGGATCAAGCGCGTGCAGTGGGTCATGGAGCGATCCAACGCCCTCGACTTCGTCACGACCGCCGCACCCGGCCTGCGCGACCTGCTGCTGGTCGGCAAGCTCTACGAGATCGAGGCACGCCGGCGTCCGGACGGCCGGCGCGCCTACGACCTGATCGTCGTCGATGCGCCGCCGACCGGCCGCATCGTGCCGTTCCTGCAGGCGCCGGACGGGGTCACCGACATCGTCCGAGCCGGCCCGATCCGGCGCCAATCGGCGCAGATCCGTGAGATGCTCGCCGATCCCCGCCGCGCTCGGACGGTGCTGGTGACCACCCTCGAGGAGATGCCGGTCCGCGAGACCCTCGAGAGCATCGACGCGCTCAGCGGCGCCGGACTCGGCATCGGCCCGGTCATCGCCAATCAGGCGACGGTCCCCCGGCTCGACGAGACCATGCTCGCCGCCCTCTGGGAGATGGGGCCCGACGGACTGCGCTCGACCGTCAAGAACGCCGGTGCCCGGATGTCCGGCCGCACCGCCGAGGTGACGCTCGACCTCGCACGCGCCCACCAGGAACGGCGCGAGCTCGAGTCGCAACTCGACGCCGAACTGCGAGCGGGGACTCCGACCGACGTGATGACCCTGCCGCTGCTGACCGGCGCGACCTTCGACGCCGACGACCTCGCGCTGCTCGCCGACGTGCTCGCACTCCAGGTCGGCGAGGACGGCCCCCGTGCGGAGGAAGAGCTCGAGGACGCCGCACTTGCCGCGTTCCTCGGAGGCCTGGGTGGCCCGGGGACGCGCCCATGACGGCTCGGGCGCTCGACGCGGCGCGCACCCGCACGCTCGACGCGGCGGTGCGCGAGGCCCACGTGCTGGTCA
>SKSM01000226.1 GCA_007122985.1 Nitriliruptoraceae bacterium
CCGTCGCGGTCGGTCAGCGCGACGTGGCTCATCCCGGCCGCCCGCGCGGCGGCCGTGAGCTCGCGCGGGCGGATCGCACCGTCGCGCAGCGAGTAGCACGACCGGGCCGTCAGGTGCGCGAACGGCGGCGTGGCCGCGTGCTCGCCCGGAGCGGGGATCCGTGCGCCTGCCATCCGACCTCCAGCGGTCTCCGGTCCGTCCGAACGCACGCCGCGGACTTCGGGCATGACGCGGACGTCCGGGCCTGACCTGATGCGAACGTGTGTTCGATACACGGCACGGTAGGGGCGGCTGCGGGCCGTCGCCAACCACGCGCGGTCGCCGCCCCTGGACCGCAGCCCGGCGCCGCACACAGCGCACCGGGACGCACCGCGCTGCGGACTATCCTGACCCGGGCCGACACCGAGGTGGCCGTGATCGACCTGGCCCGGACCCGCGCCCGCTTCCCCGCACTCGCCGAGCCCGGCCCGAACGGTCAGCCACTGGTCCACGCCGACGCCCCCGGCGGCACCCAGGCGGTCGACGCTGCGATCGACGCGATGGCCGAGCACCTGCGCTCCGGCACGTCCAACACCCACGGCCCGTTTGCCGTGTCACAACGGGTCGACCGGCTCGTCGAGCGCGTTCGCGACCAGGTCGGCGGGTTCTTCGGCAGCGAGCCGGAGTCGGTGGTATTCGGCCCGAACATGACCACCCTGACCATGCATCTGGCTCGCGCACTGACCCCGCGGTTCGGCCCGCACGACGCGATCGCGTGCACCCGGCTCGACCACGACGCCAACGTCACACCGTGGCTGTCGCTCGCCGAGCGCACCGGTGCGACCGTGCGGATGGTGGAGTTCGACCCCGCGACGGGGCGGCTCGATCCGGACTCGCTCGACCGGGCGGTCCGCGACGACACCCGCCTGGTCACCTTCCCCGGCGCGTCGAACGCGCTGGGCACGGTGGTCGACCCCGACCCGCTGGTCTCCGCCGCCCGGGCCGTCGGGGCGTGGACGTTCATGGACGCGGTGCACCTGGCGCCGCACGCTGGGATCGACCGACGCGCCCTGGGCGTCGACGTGGTCGCCTGCTCCGCCTACAAGTTCTTCGGACCGCACGCGGGGATCCTGCTGGCCGACCCCGCGCTGCTCGCCGAGCTCACGCCGGAACAGCTGCGGCCCGCACCACAGCAGGGGCCGGATCGTTGGCAGACCGGTACCGCGAGCTTCGAGGCGATCGCGGGGATCGGCGGGGCGGTCGGCTACCTCGACACGGTGGGCATCGACCGGATCGCCGCCCACGAGGCGACGCTCACCGAGCGGTTCCTGGCCGGCGTGGAGCGCCTGCCTCACGTCCGGCTGTACGGCCCGCCGCAGGCCGAGCAGCGCACGCCGACCTTCGCGGTGACGGTCGAGCGCATCGAACCGGCCGTGGCCGCGGAGGCCTTCGCCGCCGCCGGCATCAACGTCTGGCACGGCCACTACTACGCCATCGAGCCCATGCGCGCGCTCGGGCTGCTCGACGCCGGTGGAGCGGTGCGCATCGGCTTCGTCCACTACCACGGCGCGGACGACGTCGACCGAGTCCTCGAGGTGCTCGCCGACTTCGCCCGCTGAGCGACACCCGCCACCGGCTGCCGAGTCACTCGCGGCGGGCCGGTCCGGCGTCGCCGCGACCGACGTCGGTGTCCGGTTCCGGCCGCGCGTCCGACACCGCCTCAACCACCGCGTCGGGCACCGCCTGCTCCCCGTGCCGCTCGACCAGCCAGGCGTCGATGCGACGCCACCACCAGGCCAGCCACGCCTCGCGGGCGGCCCGTGCCCGCGGCACCTCGGCCGCCGGGACCCGCCAGACCTTCACCTCGACGGCGGTGTCCATCGGCAGCCCGCGCCACAGGTCGACGATCCCCGACAGGTCCTCCAGCCCGGTGTGGGCCACGAACACCACGTCGGCGTCGGGCGCGACGTCGAGTGCCGCCAGGGTGCCCCCGGGCCGGGGCGCGAGGACGTGGCGCAGCTCGCGGGCGTCCTCGGCCGCAGGGTGGTCGCCGAGCTCGTCGAGCCGGGTGATCGAGTGCAGCCGTCGCTCCGGGGTGAAGTTGCGGCCCTCGGGGAAGATGACCAGCGCATCCCGCGGACCGAGCTGCGACGCCATCGCCGTGATGGCCCGGGTGCCGGTGCCGGGCGCCGCCCCGGACTCGAGGAAGCAGCTCGGCACCCGGTGCAGCGCCACGTCGATCGCCGGGGCCCACCGCAGGGCGCCGCGCAGCACGATGCGGGGGCGGTAGCGAAGCTCGAGCAGCGCGTGCACCAGCAGGAACGAGTCCCCCGGTCCGGCGTGGCGCGACAGCACGATCAACGGCGGGCGGTCGGCATCGGGACCCGCGGCGGCGTCCGGCTCCGGGTCCGGACCGATGTACCCCTCGCCCTTGGCCGCAGCGGCGACGACCCGCTCCCCTGCCGAGGGCAGCCGGGCGTCGTCGAGGTCGGCGTCCACGCGCACGTGGAACCGCCGCTCGGCAGACCTGATCAGCGAGCGCAGATACCAGCACATCAGCGTGTAGTGCGCCTCCTGCCAACGGGGCCACCGCACCCGGCGCCCGCATCCGGTGAACAGCCACAGGCCGAACAGTCCGATCAGCGTCAGCGACTCGACCACCAGGAACACCAGCAGGAACCACAGCAGCCGCAGCGGCCGCCACCTCCCGGGCAGCCACCGCGAGGCGAAGGCGGCCACGATCGCGGTCACCGGCAGCGAGGTCAGCAGCAGGACGGTGAGCACGGGCACGACCGGGCCGAGCACGACCCGCCGCACCGGACGTGGGGGCACCACCTACGCGCCCCGGTCGGCCAGTGGGCCCGCGAAGGGCACCACCTCCTCGTCGGTGCCCTCGGCGATCCTGTCGAGGTGGTCGCCGGCGACCTCGGCGGCACGGTCGATGCGTGCGGGCACGTCGGAGGTGTCGCGGTAGCGAAGCTGCGCGGTGTCGGTGTGTCGCAGCTCGGCGCCGGCCGGCAGGACGTGGACGTCGATGCCGGCGGGGATGCGCTGCATGGTCTCGACGAACCGGTGACGGCGTGCGATCTCGAAGGCGACGAGCCCGACCTCCCACGGCCATCGCGGCGCGGTCAGCGGCTGCTCGACCCGCCCGACCTGCAGCACGTAGATGCGCCGCGCACCGAGCTCGATCGCCCGGTCCACCGGGATGCTGTCGACCAGCCCACCGTCGAGGTGGTGCTCACCGTCGATCTCCACCGGCGGCAGCAGGCCGGGCACGGCGGTGGTGGCCAGCAGCGCCGGGATCAGCTCGCCGTCGTCGAACCACCGCGCAGCGGCGCGTTCGATGCTGGCCGCCACGCACTGGAACGGCAGCTCGAGCTGGTCGAACCGGCGGACGTCGAGGTGGGTGAGCAGCAGCCGCCGGAGCCGGTGGTTGCCGTGCAGGTGCGTACGGGAGCGCGCGAAGGTGCTGGCGCGCTCGATCAGCGAGGCGTCGAACGGGCTCTGCTCGTCGATGGTCGTCCACAGCTGGGTCAGCCGTTGGACGGCCGTGCCGGGATCGGCCGCCAGCATCGCGCCGTTGAGCGCCCCGACCGAGGTGCCGACGACCAGGTCCGGCACGATGCCGCGATCGGCCAGCGCCCGGAGCATCCCCACCTCCGCGGCGCCGTGCACACCACCCCCGCCGAGCACGAACGCCACCGGCGAGGCGCCACGCACGCTGCGAGCAGACTCCATGGATGCGCCCCACCCGGGTCGACAGGCCGCACGGTAGCCGGCGGCGGGGTCGGCACGGCCAGGGCCGGCAGACCTCACCTGTCTCGGTACGGTGCCGGCGATCGCGGCCCCGCCCGGGTCGCCACGACGGTCGGAGCCCCACCGGATGAGCCTGCCCGCGAGACTCGAGCGTGTGGTCGGCGAGTTCGCCGCCGCGCCGATGGAGCTGCGCATCGAGCTGCTGGTGGAGTACACCGACAGGGTCCTGCCCCTGCCGCCGCACCTGGCCGACCACCGCGAACGGCTCGAGCAGGTCCGTGAGTGCCAGACGCCGTTCTTCCTGGCCACGGAGGTGGACGCGCACGACCGGGTCACGGTGTGGTTCGACTGTCCGCCGGAGGCGCCGACGACCCGAGGGTTCGCCGGCATCCTCACCGAAGGGCTGACCGGCGCGACCGTCGACGAGGTCCTGGCCGTGCCGAGCGACTTCCACCGCGCGCTCGGGTTCGC
>SKSM01000268.1 GCA_007122985.1 Nitriliruptoraceae bacterium
ACCCCTCGGCCCGCCCGCGCGGGTCACAACCCACCACCAGGGAGCTCACCGTGGATGCTCGCCCCATCAGCCGGCTCGCGATCGTCAACCGGGGCGCCCCGGCGATGCGCTTCGTGCGCGCTGCGCGGGAGCACGCCAGGGAGCATGGACGCGACCTGCGATTGATCGCGGTGCACACCGAGGCCGAGCGCGACGCCCTGGTCGTGCGCGCGGCGGACGAGGCGGTCAGTCTCGGCGCACCATCGGCCACGTCGAGCGCGCCGGGGTCGTTGGCCGGCTCGGCACCAGACCTGACGGCGATCGAGACGGCGCTGGTGGCCAGCGGCGCGGACGCGGCCTGGGCCGGGTGGGGCCCGCTGGCGCAGAAGCCCGAGTTCTCCGACCTGTGCGAGCGCCTGGGCATCCTCAAGGTCGGCCCGAGCTCGGACACGTTGCGGCGGATCACCGACCCCGCTGGCCTGGCCGCGCTGGCCGCTGACGCCGGCGTCGCGCTGGCCGACCCGGCCTCGCTGGTCGGCGGGTACCCGCGCCACCTCGAGGTGCTCACCGTCGCCGACCATCGCGGGACCGCCTGGGCGGTGGACGTGCACGACGGCACCCTGCAGCGGCGGACCGAGAAGGTCCTGGTCGAGACCGCCAGTGGCGCCATCGCCGGGATCGATGACCGGTGGCTGCGTGCGATCGCCGCTCGGCTGATGACGCTCGCCGGGTTCGCCGGCGGCGGCACCGTCACCTTCGTGCGGCCCCCCGACCGCAATGACCTCGCGCTGCTGCGCATCAGTGCCGGGATCCCGCTGGGGCACGGCATCACCGAAATGACTCACGGCATCGATGTCGCCAAGCTGCAGCTGCACGTCGCGGAGGGCGGGCGGCTGGAGGGAGCCCCGCCGGCCACCCGGGGCCATGCCATCTCCGTGCGGCTCAACGCCGAGGACGCCGATGCGGCCCTTAGTCCGGCACCCGGGCGGGTCGAGCTCCTCCAGCTGCCGTCGGGTCCCGGCATCCGGGTGGACACGGGTATCACCGAGGGCAGCGACCTGGCTGCCGGCCCCGACCCGACCGTGGCCGAGCTGGTGGCCTGGGGACGTGACCGGGAGGAGGCACGGGTTCGGCTGCACCTGGCATTGACCCAGCTCGTGGTCCTGCTCGACGGCGGGACCACCAGCAAGGGCTTCCTGCTCGACCTGCTTGAGCGCCCCGAGGTCGCCACTGGCGCCTACGACACCGGTTGGCTGGACCGCGTGGCCAGCAACGGCGGGCTCAGCGGGGTGCGGCACGCCGACCTTGCGCTGCTGGTCGCCGCCGTCGACGCCTACGACCTCGAGCAGGGCTACGACCGCGCCCAGCTGTTCGCGTCGGCGAGCCGTGGCCGGCCCCGCACCGCCCCCGACGTCGGACGCACGGTCGAACTCGTGCACCGCGGTCGGGACTACGCCGTGCAGGTGGCCCGCACCGGTCGGCGTCGCTACGAACTCACGGTCGACGGGGTCGGCATCGAACTGCAGGTCACCCGGCTCAGTCCCTACCAGAGCCGGGTCGAGCTCGGCCCGCGGTCGGTGGCGGTGGTGTCGGCGGTGCAGGGCGGCGACCACCTCGTCGAACTCGACGGCGTTCCGCACCGGTTGCGGGCGCGTGACGGTGGCATGGTGCGTTCTCCGAGCCCCGGCGTGATCGTGTCGTTGTCCGTGCAGGCCGGGGACGAGGTCGCGGCGGGTGAGTCGGTCGCGGTGCTCGAGAGCATGAAGATGGAGCGTGCCGTGCCGGCTCCGTTCGCCGGGCGGGTCCGCCGGGTGCTCGTCGGCACCAACGTGCAGGTCGACACGGGAGCTCCCCTCGTCGAACTCGACCCGATCGGGGCCGCACTCCAGCCGCAGGACGACACGCGGCTGCAGTTCGCCGCCACACCACCGCCGATCGACGAGGACCCGGCCGAGCGACGGCGGCGTGACCTCGACGCACTGCGCCGCTTCGTGCTCGGCTACGACATCGGGCCCGACGCCGCGCGGCGACTGGCGACCGACCAGGCCCGGCAGCTGCACGAACTCGACGGGGCCCGCGACGACCTGCTCGAGGACGAGATCCGGGTGCTCGGCGCCTACGCCGACGTGCGTGCGCTGTTCCGTAGCCACCGCCAAGCGGAGGAGATGGCCGAGGAGCCGCTGCTGGTTCGCAGCCCGCAGGAGCACCTGCATGCCTACATGCGCGCGGTCGACTCCGGGGGTGAGGGGCTGCCCGCGCGTTTCCTCGAGGACCTCGACCGGGCTCTGGCGCGCTACGGGGTGACCTCCCGAACCCGCAGCCGCGAACTCGACGAGGCGTTGTACTGGATCTTCCGCTCCCAGGCCCGCCGGGCCGAACAGGTCCCCGTGATCGTCGCGCTGTTGCAGCGTTGGTACGACCAGGGGGTCGACGCCGCCGGCGAGACCGGTCAGCGCATCCGTCTCGTCCTCGACCGTATGGTCCAGGCGACCCAGCGCACCGAACCGCAGGTCGCCGATCTCGCCCGCGAGGTCCGCTACCGGCTGTTCGAGGCGATCGCGGTCGAGGAGAAGCGGCTCGCCGCCCACGACGAACTCGACGCACACGTCCAGGCGCTGCGCCGCACCGACCTCGACGAGGCCGCCCGCGCCCACCATCTCGATGCGGTGGTCTCCTACCCGACGCCGCTGGCGCCGCTGCTGCTCAACCGTGTCGCCGACGACCCCGCCGCCTGGGCGGGACCAGCGTTGGAGTTGCTCACCCGGCGCTACTACCGGCTGCCGGCCGACCACCACGTCGCGGTGGGCGACGATGCCGTGGTCGCCTCGGTCGACGAGGAGCAGGGCGCGGTCCACACCGTGGCGGTGTGGGCGACCCTCGATCGGCTGGCCGAGGTGCCCGACCGGGTCCGCCGCGCGCTCGACGGCCTGCCGGCGGGGTCCGGAGTACGGGTCGACGTGTGCACCGCCACCGACGAGGCCTGCGACGAGGATGCCCTGGCCGAACAGGCTGGTGAGGCGCTGGCTCCCCTGGCCGGGGTGCCGGGACTGCGGCATGCGACCGTGGCTGCGGCGTGCCTGGGCAGGACCGGTCCGGACGCACGCGTCGAGCACGTGACCTTCCATCCCGGCGACGACGGCCAGCTGGTCGACGACCGCTCGCTGCGGGGTCTGCAGCCGATGATGGCACGCCGGCTCAAGCTGTGGCGCTACGCCAACTTCGACCTGCACCGCCTGCCGTCGGCCGACGGCATCTACCTGTTCCGCGGCACGGCCTGGTCCAACCCGAAGGACGAGCGGCTGTTCGCCGTCGCCGAGGTCCGCACGCTCACCCCTCGGGTCGACGATGAGCGGCGCATCTTGAGCTTCGTCGAGGTCGAGTGGGCGTTGACGCGGGCGCTCGACGAGCTGCGACGGGTGCTAGCCGCCACCCCGATCCGCAAACGCCCGGTCTGGAACCGCATCACACTGCACGTCTGGCCGGTCGTGGATGTCGACAACGCGGTCCTCGACGAGATGGCCAACGACCTCGCACCCACCGTCACCGGACTCGGACTCGAGCGCGTCGAGGTCCACGTGCGTCGCCCGCACCCCGATACGGGGGAGGTGCAGGAGCGCAGCCTGGGGCTGACCGGATCGTCGGGAACCGGCTTCAGCGTCGTCGAGACCGCCGTACCCGACGAGCCGTTGATCGCGCTCGACGAGTACGCGCAGAAGGTGGTGCAGAGCCGGCGGCGCGGGACGCCCTACCCCTACGAACTCGTCAAGCTGCTCACCGCCCGTGGGGTCCATCCGGCGAGCACCGGTGGCCATTTCGAGGAACACGACCTCGACGAGCACGGCCGCCTCGTGCCGGTGGACCGCCCGCCTGGCCAGAACCGCGCCGGGGTGGTGGTCGGGCTGGTCACCAACACCACCGCCCGCTACCCGGAGGGCATCACCCGGGTGGTGATCCTCGGCGACCCGACCCGGGCGCTCGGGGCGATCACCATGGCCGAGTGCACCCGCATCAGCGCCGCGCTCGACCTCGCCGAGCAGCGGGGGATCCCCGCCGAATGGTTCACGTTGTCGGCTGGTGCCCGGATCGCGCTGGACAGCGGGACCGAGAACATGGACGGGGTCGGTGCGGTGCTGCGCCGGCTGATCGAGTTCACCCAGGCCGGTCACGAGATCAACGTGGTCGTCAC
>SKSM01000060.1 GCA_007122985.1 Nitriliruptoraceae bacterium
ACCCGAGGGCCGACACCGTGGTCGCAAAGCGCTGCGAGCCCCGCCGGCGGACCCAGCCGACCACGCCGAGCGTGATCGCCAGCAGGCCGACGACCGCCAAGGTGAAGCCGAGCCGCCCGAGATCGGCCTGGAGCGAGGTGATGGACCGAAGCACGCACCCTCCGTCGTCGCGGCCGTCACGGTACCCCGCGGCTGTCACCCGACCGGGTCCGTGCGGTGGGGTCTGGTCCGGCGGGGTCTGGTCCGGCGGGGCCGTCGTACGCTGTGGCAGCGGGTGCCGGCAGCCGCTGCCCACCTCGTCCGGGAACGGTCCGACCACGGAGCAGGAGGACGACGCGGATGGCTGACGCGGACCGCGATGCGGCGCGCGCCTCCCCTGCGGAGCAGGAGCCGCCGGAGCCGGACGATCACCCCTCGGCGGACGACAGCCGCCGCTGCGACCTGGTCCTCGGTGGCGGCGGCACCCGCGGCTGGGCCCACATCGGCGCATTCACGGCGCTCGAGGAGCGCGGCTTCGAGGTGGTCCGCGCCGCTGGCGCCTCCGCGGGAGCGGTCACCGGCGCGTTCGCGATCGCGGGGGTCCCGGCGGCCACCCTGCGCGGACTGTTCGAGGACCTCGACTTCACCCGCTTCGCTCTGGCCGACGTCGTCGGACGGCTCGGATCACGCCGGGTCGTCGGTCGCTTCGTTCAGCGGTGGTCGGACGAGGCCACCGCACCGCTGCACTGGATCCAGACCGTGCTCGACGAGCAGGGTGTCGACACGTTCGGCGACCTGCGCGTCGCCGGTGACGACACGCCGCCGGAGCGCCGCTACCGCCTGGTGGTGCGCTGCCTCGACGTCCTGCAACGGCGGGTGGTGCGACTGCCGTGGGACTACCACCGCTACGACCTCGACCCGGATGCGCAGCCGGTCGCCGAAGCCGTCCGCGCATCGATGTCGATCCCGTTGGTCTACGACCCGGTCCACATCGGCAACCGCGACACCGGCCGCCAGGGCCTGCTCGTCGATGGTGGGCTCACCTCCGGGTTCCCGGTGTCGGTGCTGGACCGCCAGGACGGCCGTGCGCCGCGCTGGCCGACCTTCGGCATCCGCCTGCTGCCGCGACCGCGGCCGCAGGCAGATCCCCCCGATGGCGGGCTGGCCTTCGCCAAGATGCTGGTCGCCGCCCTGCTCGACTCCAACGACCAGCTCGAGCCGGGCGCGCTGCGCGACGAGCTGCGCACCGTTCGCATCGACGCCTCCGAGTCCAGTGTGCTCGACCTCGACGGCGACGACGATCACCACCTGTTCGCCGACGGCCACCGCGCCATGACCACCTTCCTCGACGAGTTCGACGTCGACGCCTACCGAGAGGCCTGGCGGCCGTCCGTCGGCTGACGCAGCCACAGGCCGGCCGGCACACCACCCTGCGCTCGCCCCACCCGGCCGGAACGCCCCCTGAGCACCACGACGCTTGGCGGCTGATCCGGCCGTGGTGGCCAGCGACGGTCACTGCTCGTGCGGGTCCTCGCCCGGCAGCCGATCGACCCGCGAGCGCTGCCGCAGCCCTGCCGCCCGCAGGCGCCGCACCAGCTGCGCGGCGGTGACCGGTTGCGCACCCAGCGCGATCGCCCGTTCGCGAACCTCCGCCGGTACGTCGTAGTGATCGCCCTGGAACCACGAGCGTTCGAGTCCCAGCTGCGCGGCGAACGCGTGCAACTCGGCGTGCGAGGCGTCGCTGACCAGGTGGGCCCACCGCCGGCCGCGGTACGGCCAGATCGCTGGATCGACGAGAACGGCCACGAGCCTGCCTCCGGTCACCCTGGTCTGGCCACCCTGGTCCGGATCACCCGGAAACGCCCGGTCGACGCCGCCCGCGTCCCGGTGCGCAGTCGGGGAGCCAACCACCAGCGCAGCAGCACCAACGCGACAGTCGCGCTGGCCCCGGCGAGCAGGAAGGTCGGCCCGTAGCCGGCGGCCGACGCGACGACGCCGAGGACCGCCGGACCGGCCGCTGAGGCGATGTCGAGGAACATGGTGATCGTGGCCATCACGCGGGCACGCTCGTCGTGGGGGACACCCTGCACGGCCGCGAGCACCAGCGACGGCGCGACGACCGCGGTGCCCGCTGCCAGCAGCAGTGTGCCCACGAACAGCATCCACCCGGCACTCGCCAGCCCGATGGTCGTGGCACCCACGGCCAGCAGCGCGAGCGCCATGCTGGCCCCCGGCACGGCACCGAGCCGGTCCGGCAGCTTCGCGCCGACCATCCGCACCACCGCGATGGTGCCCGAGCACACCAGGAACAGCAGGGCCACCCGCTCGACGCCCAGTTCCGCCGCGTAGAGCGGCACGAACGCCAGGAACCCGATGAAGCCGAGCACGCCCAGTCCGAGCACGATCCCGGGGCGCCAGGCCGCCGGGTGGAACAGCCCGCGCGCGACGAGCACGGCACTGCCACGGTCCCTGGGCAGTGCGAGGGCCAGCGCACCGGCGACCAGGGAGCCCACGGCCGCGGCCACCCACACCGTGGCGTACGAGCCGAGTCGCAGCAGCGTCTCGCCGACGAGCGGTCCGAGGCCGATCCCCACCTGCGTGGCGACCATGACGTAGCTCGCCGCCTCCCCGTGCCGATGGGGTGGCGCCAAGTCGAGCGCCATGGTCGCGAACCCGACGATGACCGCTGCCTGGCCCGCCCCGGCCAGGATCCGTACCAGGACGATCACGGCCAGCGAAGTGGCGGCCAGGTGGCCGATCAGGGCCACGGCGGTCAGCACGGCCCCGCCGAGCACCAGCACGCGTCGACCCGAGCGGTCCCCGAGGTGGCCGATCAGCGGCCGCACCACGACGGCCGCGAGCGCATACACCGCGAACACGAGCCCGACTGCGACGTCCCCGCGTCCGAGCTCGTCGACGACGAACCGTGGCAGCACGGGCAGCGACGCCCCGAACCCGACGAAGAACAGGCAGGAGCCGCTGACCACGAGCCGGAAGTCGCGGGAGAACAACGTCGAGGTGGCGGCGGCGTCAGTGGTCACGGAACGCACGTTAGTGAGCGTTCGCAGCGCGTCGAGGCGGGGCGCGGCCCACGCGCGACACCTCGACGTCCCTGACCCTGCCGCAGGATCCGCACCTGCCACCGCGGCCGGTTCGTCACGTCGGCGAGCGCGCCGTAGCGTCGTCGTGCACGCGGCGACGGCACCGCCACGCCGCCGGCCGCGGCAGCGCGACCCAGCAGCGCGAGCAGCAGTGACGCGACCCCAACGACCAGGTGCAGTCAGGTGAGAGGAGCAGACTGGTGAGGTGGGATCCGACCGGCAGGGTGGCCGTGGTCACCGGCGCATCGAGCGGCATCGGCGAGGCGACCGCCCGGCGCCTGGCGGCCCTCGGGATGACGGTCGTGGCCGTCGCGCGGCGGGAGGACCGCCTGGCGGCGCTCGCCGGGGCCGATCCACGCATCGTCCCCCACGTGGCCGACGTCACCGACACGGCTGCGGTCGACGCGCTCGCGGCGCGGGTGGCCGAGGAGTTCGGTGCGTGCCACGCGCTGATCAACAACGCCGGGGTCGGCGGCGGCGCCTTCCGCGGCCGCGGCGACGTCGACGATGCGCTGCGCACCATCGACGTCAACCTCGCCGGGGCGATCCGGTGCCAGGGCGCGTTCGCGTCGCTGCTCGAGGCCAGCGCACCCGCACGGGTGGTCAACATCGCCTCGGTGGCGGGCAAGCTCGGGGTCGGGCCCGCCGGCTACGCCGCCAGCAAGTTCGGCCTGGTCGGCTTCAGTGAGGCGACCGGCCTCGCCTGGGCCGCGCGCGGGGTCACGGTGTGCGAGCTCAACCCCGGCTTCGTCGAAACGGAGGGCTTCCCGCAGACCCAGATGAAGCGCACGCCACTCGGCCGGGCGATCGGTCATCCCGAGGACGTCGCCCGTGCCGTGCACGAGGTCCTGGTCTCCGGCCGGACCGAGCGCACCGTCCCCACCTGGTACCGGGCGGTCGTGGTCTTCCGGCACGTGGCCGCCCCGCTGTACCGGGCGGTCATCGGGCGCATGCAACGTGCCCGTGGCACCCGCGACTGACCCGTCGACCCGACCCGTCCACCCGCACCGCCGACGGCCACGACCACCCGCGGCGGTCCCGGGCGGTAGCGTGCGCGCGCCGTGACCGAACGGAGCAGCAGGTG
>SKSM01000033.1 GCA_007122985.1 Nitriliruptoraceae bacterium
GACCTGCGGGCCGACCGCGACCCAGGACGGGTCGATGCCGACCAGCTGCGCGTAGCGCTGCCGGGCGAGGTGGACCGGCTCGTCGAAGCCGAGCGCGTCGCTGACGCCGCGTGACCAGTTGTCGAGCTCGGTGCGCAGCGCCGCGAGCGTGCGGCGCGGCGGCAGGGCCATCGTGGCCGTGTCGAGGTAGATCCTCTCCGGGGCGAACTCCGCGCGGATCCGCGACGGGACGAGGTCTGCGTCCGGCCCGTCCGCTGTGCGACGGCGGTCGTCGTGCCCGGTGCCCTGGGCGCTGGTGGTCACACCGCCTCCTGCTGTCGGTCGCCGCGTCGGCTTGTGAGCCGCGGGACCGCTCAAGCCTAGGAGGCCGCCACGGTCGGACGGGGATCCGCCGCCGTGATGGGGGCGGTCGGACACACAGCCGTCGGTGGATCGAAACACGCCCGCAACCTGGCGCGCACGGTGGCGTAACAGCCCCTTCGTAGCGTCCCGCCCACGTCCGGGCCGGCACCAGTGCCGGTCCCTACACGGCAACGAACGCACCGACGACGGAGGAACCTGTGAGACGTCTCGCCAAGGTGGGGCTGCTGACCGGCGCACTGCTGCTGGTCGCGGCCCCCGCATACGCCCAGCAGGACGGACCGACCCTCGAAGCCCTCGAGCTGAACGTGCTGGTGGTGTTCCTGATGGTCGCCACCGTGCTGGTGTTCATCATGCACGCGGGCTTCGCGATGCTCGAGGCCGGCATGACCCGTCAGAAGAACGCGGGCAACATCGTCGGCAAGAACCTGATGACCATCACGCTGGGCATCATCACCTACTACGCAGTGGGCTGGGCGCTGATGTACGGCACCCAGGTCGGCGGCGTCGTCGGCACCGACATGTTCTTCCTCCGAGGGGGGAGCTACGAGCCCGACGCGCTGCTCGAGATCGACTTCGCGTTCCAGGCGATGTTCGCGGCGACGGCCGCCACGATCGTCTCCGGCGCGGTCGCCGAGCGGATGAGGTTCGGCGCCTACCTGACCGTCGCGGTGGTCATGACCGCGGTGATCTACCCGGTCGTCGGCGCCTGGACCTGGGGCGGTGGCTGGCTCGACCAGCTCGGCTTCGTCGACTTCGCCGGCTCGACCATCGTCCACCTCACCGGCGGCGTCGCCGGGCTGGTGGGCGCGGCGGCGCTCGGCGCGCGGATCGGCAAGTTCGACGCAGCCGGCAAACCCCGCGCCATCCCCGGCCACTCCATGCCGCTCGCTGCGCTCGGGGTGCTGCTGCTGTTCTTCGGCTGGTTCGGCTTCAACGGCGGATCGGTGCTCGCGCTGGACGGTCAGGCGATCGCGGGCGTGCTGGTGACCACGGCGCTGGCGGCCTCCGGCGGGGCGGTGACCGCAGCGCTGCTCACCCGGCTGACCAACGGCAAGTACGACGTGGCGATGATCGGCAACGGGATCCTGGCCGGCCTCGTCGGCATCACCGCCGGCGCGGACGTGCTTTCCAACGGTGCGGCGCTGCTGGTGGGGCTGGTTGCGGGCCTGCTGGTGACTGCGTCGGTGTCCTTCGTCGACTCGATCCGGATCGACGACCCGGTGGGGGCGATCTCGGTCCACGGCACCTGTGGGGTCCTCGGCACGCTGTGGGTCGGCCTGTTCCACGTCGACGATGGCCTGTTCACCGGCGGGGGTCCGGCGCTGTTGGGTGTCCAGGTCGTGTCCGTGGCGGCCGTGATCGCCTGGGTCGCGCTGACCTCGGCGATCCTGTTCGGCGCGCTCAAGGCCCTGGGTCAGCTGCGCGCCGACCCGGACTGGGAGCTCGAGGGCCTCGACCTGCACGAGCACGGCGTACCCGGCTACCCGGAGCTGGTCTTCGGCGCCGGCACGCCCTCGACCGACACCCGGCCCGCCCGTGAGCTGTCGGCCGACCGGACCGACGGAAGGACCGAGGCATGAAACTGATCACCGCGATCGTCAAGCCGACCAAACTCGAGGCGATCAAGGACGCGCTGGAGGCGCACGGCGTGGCGGGGCTGACCGTCACCGACGTCCGCGGCTACGGCCGCCAGCGCGGACACACCGAGATCTACCGCGGGGCGCAGTACACGGTGGAGTTCGTGCCCAAGGTCAAGCTCGAACTGCTCGCCGACGTGCTCGACGTCGACGGGATCGTCGACGCCATCGTCGAGCACGCGCGTACCGGCGAGGTGGGCGATGGCAAGGTGTTCGTCAGTGACGTGGACCGGGTCGTGCGCATCCGCACGGGCGAGGAGGACCGCGACGCGTTGTGAGCGACGCGGTCAGGGGCTTCGGTCAGGCGCGAAGGTCAGGGGCGCCCGTAGCCGACGACACCGTTGCGCGTGAGGCCGTCCTCACGGATGCGCACGTTGTTGCCGCTGTTGGGTGCCTCGACCACCCGGCCGTCGCCGATGTACATCGCCACGTGGCTGATCGGCGAGTGGTAGAAGACCAGGTCGCCGGGGCGCAGCTCGTCGCGGGAGATGCGGGTCGTGCCCGAGTACTGGGCGCCCGAGCTGCGGGGCAGGTCCACCCCCGCGGCAGCCCACGCGTAGGAGGTCAGCCCCGAGCAGTCGAAGCTGTTCGGCCCGGAGCCGCCCCACTGGTAGGGCTTGCCGAGCTGGGCGAGCGCCACCTCGACGGCCTTCTCGGCCGCTGGGTCGAGCTGTGCGGCCGCCTCTGCGAGCTGCTCCTCGTGCTCGGCTTCGCGCTCGTCGAACGGTGCGAGGTCGGCGGGCTCGATCATGCCGAGTGCACGTGCGACGAAGATCGCCGCGTGCGAGCGCTGGAGGGTGTCGCCCGAGCAGAACGAGACCAGCGAGCAGCCGCTGCTGATGCCATGTTCGGCGATCGAGTTGACCGCCGTCGCGTGCGTGGTGCTGACGTCGTCGAAGTAGGTCTCTCCCGCCGGGGCGTCCGGCAGGTCGAAGCCGCGGTAGAGCAGGCTGCCCAGCTGTTCGCGTGTGATCGGGTCCCCGGGACAGAAGTCGCCGTCGCCGCACCCTGAGGTCAGCCCGGCGTCGGCCAGGATGTTGATGGACTCGCGGTGGGTGGAGTCGGCGATGTCGCCGAACAGGTCGTCTGGCGGGTCCGCATGCTCGGCGGCGGGGTCGCCTTGTTGGTCCTCGACCTCGGGGGTCAGCTCCAGCGCACCGACGAGGATCGTGGCGACCTGTCCGCGACTGAGGGCGTCGCTGCCGCAGAACAGATCCTCCTCGCAGCCGTTGACGATCCCTTCGTCGGCGAGCGCCGCGACCGCGTCCTCGTGCGCGGTGCCGACGGTGTCGATGAACTCGGCGTCGTCGGCGGCGGCTGGTGTCACCACCAGCATCAGGGCCAGTAGTGCGGGCAGTAGGACGATGATTCGGCGCGGGGTCATGGCGCTCCAGGGGTCAGCTCGACGGGCGGGTTCGACGGATCGGTTCGACGGATCGGTTCGACGGTCACCGGTCGGGGCCCGGGGCGGCGGGACGCGCACGACCTCGCAACTTGGGGTCTGGCTCGGGGTCTGGTTCACGATCGGGGGTGCTCGCAGGCGGTCCCGCGGCTGGTGGCCACGGGACCGTGGAGCTCGAGTCGACCGCGCCGGGGTTGCGGTTGCGATAGCCCGGTGCGCGAAGACCCGCGGAAGGATGGCGTACTCATTCGTGGGCGCAAACCAGAATCGGGCCGGATGGCCAGTGCCCGAATGGCCGTTCAGTCCGCCGGGAGGCGTGCGTGGTCCTGCCCGACGGCGGCGTCGGCTACCCACTGCCGCCGGATGCGGACACCGGCGCTACGGTCGGGCTCGATGGCTACCTCGTCGCCCCGATCGCTGCCGCTGCTCGGTGACCTGCCGGCCTTCCGGCGCGACCGGCTCGGGTTCATGACCCGACTCGCCCGCGAGCAGGGCGACGTGGCGCGCTTCTCCATCGGGCCGTACCGGGTGTGGCAGCTGACCCGGCCTGAGCACGTCCACGAGGTGCTGGTCACCCACGCCGAGCGGTTCCGCAAGGGCCCGGTGCTGCAGCGTGCACGGGTGGTGCTCGGCGACGGGCTGCTCACCGCCGAGGGCGAGCACCACCGCCGCCATCGGCGGCTGCTCAACCACGCCTTCCACCCGGATCGCGTGCGGGGCTACGGGCAGGTCATCGTCGAGCGTGCCGCAGCGACCACCGACCGCTGGAGCGAGGGATCGGCGATCGACGTGCACGCCCAGACGGTGCGCATGACCCTGGCGACCGCCGGGACCACGTTGCTGGGCACGGAGGTGGAGCACCACGTCGACGTCGTCCAGGCGGCGATCGACGACCTGCTCAGCGCCTATCAGCTCGCCTTCGTGCCGTTCGGCTGGCGGCTGCAGCACCTGCCGGTCGGCCCGGCACGGCGGCTGCGACGCGGCCGTCGCGCGCTGCACGGCCTGGTGGACCGGATGATCGCCGAGCGGCGTGCCAGCGGCGTCGACGGCGGCGACCTGCTCTCGAGCCTGGTGCTCGCCGACCCGGACGATGCGTTGACCGACCGGGAGATCCGCGACGAGGCGCTGACGCTGCTGCTCGCCGGCCACGAGACCACCGCCAATGCCCTCGCCTTCAGCCTGCACCTGATGGCCGAGGACCCAGAGCTCGAGGCACGTGTCCACGCCGAGGTGGACGCGGTGCTCGGAGGCCGCCGCCCGACCGCGGCGGACCGCGACCGGCTGCCGGTCTGTCGTGGGGTGTTCGCCGAGGCGCTGCGCCTGTTCCCGCCGTCGTGGGCGATGGCGCGCGAGGCGGTCAGCGAGCACCCGGTCGACGGGCAGGTGATCAGGGCCGGCGAGGTGGTGGTCACCCCCCAGTGGGTGGTCCATCGCGACCCGCGATGGTGGGACGAGCCCGAGCGCTGCGACCCGGACCGGTGGCTGCCCGAGGCGTCGACCACCCGCCCGCGGGCGGCGTTCTTCCCCTTCGGTGGCGGGGTGCGCCAGTGCATCGGCGAGGGCCTGGCCTGGACCGAAGGGGTGCTGGCGCTGGCGACGATCGTCGGACGCTGGCGGCTGCGCAGCCTGCCCGAGCGGCCGCTGGAGCTCGATCCGCTGATCACGCTGCGCCCGCGCGACGGCCTGTGGCTGCGACCCGAGCGGCGGACGACCTGACCGTCCTGCGATTCCTATTTGCGCCTATCGCGGTAGGACGTGGACAGTAGGGGCTGCTGGTCCCTCTCCCGCCAGCACGCGGCCTCGTCCTGTTTTCGCCCGGGACGAGGCCGCTTCCTGTCGGACGACCCGGTTCTCGGACCCGGGATCGGCGTGGGGCCTCGCTGTGCGACGTGTGGTCATGGTCGACACAGACCATCGACCCAGAAGACCTCACGCCTCGCGGACGGTGGTGTGTCCGACCACACGGTCACGTCCCTCGCGCTTGGCGGTGTAGAGCGCGGTGTCGGTCCGGCTGAGCAGTGAGCGGGCATCCTCGTCGCTCGCCAAGGTGGCGACGCCGAAGCTGGCGGTGATCGGCCCGACGTCGTTGACGTGCATCTGGGCGAGTCGGGCACGGCAGCGCTCGGCCAGCTCGAGCGCCGCGTCGTGGCCGGTGTTCGGCGCCACGAGCAGGAACTCCTCGCCGCCCCACCGACCGAGCAGATCTCCGGTACGCACCGACGCAGTGAGGTGGTGGGCGAACGCACGCAGTGCACGGTCGCCTGCGGCGTGACCGAGACGGTCGTTGATGCGCTTGAAGTGGTCGAGGTCGATCAGCACCGCGGACAGCTGCTGGTCATGCCGTCGGGCGAGCGCGATCAGCCGATCCAACCCGTCGTCGAGGTGACGGCGATTGGGCAGGCCGGTGAGCTGATCGGTCGTGGCCTGCGCCGCGAGCAGCTTCATCTGCCCCCGCGCGACCGCGATCTGCTCGAGCCGCGAGGCGAGCGCCCAGAGCAGGGTGATCATCACCGCGAAGAAGACGCTCAGGCTCAGGGTGAAGTCCGTCGGGGCATCGTGAGAGCCTGCCGGGATCTCGCCGCGGACAGCGGGTGGTGCGACCAGCAGCAGGAAGGTCAGGTAGATGCCCAGGGCGGTCAGCAGCCCCCGACGCGTGCCGAAGACGAGAAAGCACAGGGGGAAGGCGACCCCGGCCCAGAGCATCACCAGGATCAGGTCGGCACCGTCTGCATCCACAAGGCCCGGCGCCACGCGCCACACGGCCAGGAAGCCGAACAGCACGACCACCAGTGGGGCCAGGACCAGTGCCTCGGTCGTATGCAACGACAGCTTCCGGCGCCAGATCAGCACGAGCAGCACGACGTTGTAGAAGGCCAAGGCGGGGTGGACGAAGCTCCAGTAGGGCACGAGCCCGCCGTCTCGAACCCTCAGATAGACCATGAGCACTGTCAACAGCGCCAGGACGACGACGTAGGCGCGCCGCTTGGTCGTATCGCTGCCCTGGTCGTGGCCGGGCGGGCTTTGCGAAGGTGTCGGGGCGCCCCGGCGGCTCCTTGACGGTTCGGTTCTGATCGACCACATGGCGAGCTCGGTGGGTGATGGCGGCGCATACGCCGCACGGTGGCCGCCCTGAGGTCGGAGCGGAGCCGACGGCCGAGCTTGCGCCGCCGGCGTCTTGCCCCCCGTGTGTCCCTGTCCCATGCATCGGCAGATTCCACGTCCGGGTGAACATGTCATGCGCCCGGCGGATGGCGACCGGCCCGGAGGACGATCCACAGTAGGCGTCGCCGAACCAGGAGCGCGCGAAGCGGCAGCAGTGCTTGCTGCCTGGTGCCGATCCTGGCGACCGCGATCCTGGTCGACCTGCGGGATCTGGGCGCGCGAGGCGGACGTCGCGCCGCGTGGCTCGAAGCGTGTGCCCGCGTAGTGTCAGGACCCTTGCGTCCGCGCCGACCGTCAGCCGGGGTAGCCCTCGTTGTACCGCCAGGAGTAGCTGTCGCTGGAGGTCGAGCCGTCCGGGTAGGTGACGGTGCGTCCGCAGCTCACGCTGAACGCCCCGCCGACGCCTCCGACGACGTTGGTGGGCTCGCCGATCCAGCTGCTGACCTCGGCCCATGGGATGCTGATGAACTCAACCGTCACCGACGTGTCGGTGTAGCTGGTCGAGACCGTGATCTGGTGCGGTGAGTCGTTGGTCACCCGCACGTCCAGCTGGTTCCAGGCCAGCGTCGCCTCGCGGCACATCGGATATCGGGGGAAGTAGATGGTGTGCTGGCGGAACGCGTCGAGTCGGATGCCCGTGTCCCACGCGGCGTTGAGGAAGGTGGTGCCCATCTGGCTCACACCGCCGCCGACGACGCTGATGAGGTCACCATCGGAGATGAAGCCGTTGCTGACGAATCCTCGATCCCTGGTGCGCGGGCCGATGCCCTGGTTCAGCGAGTACGTGCCGCCGGACGGGATCACGTCACCGTCGATGTAGTCGGCCGCGAGATGGATGTTGGTGTTGCGCGCCTGACCCGCCACCAACGAGGTGGTGAAGCTCGCGACGACCTCGGGCTCCGGTGGCGGCTCCAACGGCGGCAGGATCTCCGTGGGTGACGGCGGCGTGAAGCCACGGAAGACGTCGACCACGATGCGCTGTGGATCCGACAGGTGCTCGACGATCATCGGCAGCGCCTCGGTGGTGCCGATGAACACGGTGTGCAGTCCCCGTCGGACACCGGCGTTGACCACCTCGGTGACGACGTTGTCCAAGGGAGCGTCCAGCCGGTCCTCGACCCACGTCTCGACCCCCTCGGGAAGTTCCTCGTCTGCGTCGACGCCGATGATCGTCAGCCGCAGGATCGCTCCGCCGTCGACCTCGAGGACGTCCTCGGTGCCGGGCCGGCGCGCCTCGGAGACGTACTCGAGCCGCCAGCCGGCGCCGTCGGCTCCCTCGACGTCGAAGCGGACCCGGTCGAAGCGCTCGTGCGACCCGATCGCAAGGCCGGTCAGCGCGCGCACGCCGGAGGCCGGAGCGGACTCCCACGGGTCGGTGGTCGGCACCCCGTCGACGGGCTCGACGAACTCCGGGAAGGCGTCGTATTCGGCGACGACGTCCATCCCGCGGGCGAGGAACGCCGACATCTGCTCGCGGGTGATCGCCTGGTCGGGCCCGTAGGTTCCGTCGGCGAGGCCAGTGACCACGCCGACGGCGGTGAGCTTCTCGATGCTGGTCTGGTGGGTGCCGGTCGCGTCGTCGAAGCGGGCTTCGGACGGCAGCTCCTCGCCGACGATCTCCTCGATCGCCTTGGCGACGAACGTCGCCATCTGCGCGCGTGTGACGTTGCGTCCCGGGGCGAAGACGTCGTCGCCGACGCCACGGACGATCCCGGCGGTGGCCAGCTTGCGGATGTTGGCCTGGTGCACCACGTCGTCGTCGCGGAAGGCCACCTCCATCGGCAGCTCCTCCTGCAGGACGAGCTCGATCATCCTCGTGGTGAACGTCGCCATCTGCCCACGCGTCACCGGGTCCTGAGGCGCGAACGCGCGTCCGCCGCCGTTGCTCGAGCTGCCGCGGGTGATCTCGTAGTAGCCGATGCAGTTGATCGTCTCGAAGTGCGTGCCCGCTGAGACGTCCACGAACCGGTCGAGGTTCTGGGCCGCGTCCGGGCAGACACGTTCGATGCCGCGGCTCTCGGAGTCGACCTCGGCGTCCGCGGCGGCGGTGGGCGTCACCGCCAGCACCGTCGCCAGGGCCGCTAGGAGCACGATGAACCGGCGACCCTGGCCACCCTCCACGGCGCGTGCGGGCAACTCTTCGTGCGTGACGATCATGGGCTCGCCCCCGTCGTGTCCGGCTTCGCGCATCCGCGAGCCCTGATGTGCCTGCGCCGCTGGCCGGTGTCGCCGATGGGGTCCGCGAGCTGCCCCGGATCCGCTGTCACCACCCCGCACTCGAGTTCCGACGCATCGGCCCGCTGCCCGCCTCGCGACGCAACCCGGAGTGGAGCTTACGCAGCGACCGCGGGCTGCGCTTCACCCGGGACCCTGGACGGCGATTCGAGCCGTGACGTGCGGTCCCTCCGCGCAGTCGGCGACGCTGCTTCCGCAGAAGCAGCGTCCACCGGGGCCTCGGGCAACCTCTGGTGATCAGCCATCACCACCCGCCACGCAACAGCACACGTCGTCTGCCTGTTCCATTCCGACAGCGCCTGAAGTTCGTGTGGATCACAGCTCCCGACGGTCGAGTCGGACCATGGCCAGCGCGAGCAGTCCAGCCGTGGCGAGGAGCCCGACGACGGTGGCGCGCACGTAGTCGGTGGCGGGGGCGCCTTCCACCAGCGCGAGCACGGCGGTGAGCAGTTCGCTGGGCAGCCAGGCACGAAGCGGCTCGACCATGGCCAGCATCGGCAGTGCGAGGAGCACCGCGAGCGTGAGGAACACGACCGCCACCTGGCTGCGGACGATGCTGCCGGCGACCGCGACCACCGCAATCGCGAACCCCAGGTACACCGCCCCGTAGACGGTGCCGACCGCGACCGCCGCGAGCGGGAGGGAGCCGATCAGAGCCGTGGTCAGCGCAACCGTCACGGCTGTCCCGGCGATCAGGGCGATGACGGTGGCCACGGTGGTGACCACGTACGGCGCGATCAGGAGCCGGCCCGGCCGGTCCACCCGGGTGCGCAGGAACGCCGCGCGTTCGGGGTGGGCGTCGATCGCCAACGCGGCCGCTGCCACGACCACCACGCCGAGCAGTCCCAGTTGGCTGACGTTGGACACGAACTGGATCAGCCCGTCCACCGGCCGCGGGTCCGGGGCGATGATGGTGATGTCACCGCCCATCTGCGCGATGAGCTCGTTGAGGTAGCGGGCACCCAGGGCCCCGAGCAGTCCGAAGAGGACGTAGACGCCGGCCAGGATCGTCCACCGGTGGGTACGCAGCAGCCGGCGGGTCTCCAGACGCCACAGGGACATCGCCGGCTGTGGGGTCGACGCGGTTCGTGGCGCGTGCGCGCTCATGAGGTCAGCTCCAGGAACGCCGTCTCCAGGTCGGTCGCGGGGTAGAACGAGACCAACGACGCCTGCTGGTCGGTGAGGAGCCCCGGCACCTCGTGCTCCGCCCGCTCGGCGTCGGAGACGACCAGGCGCAACCGGCCCGGTGCCGGCTCGAGCACCTCCTCGGTCCACGGCTGCGCCCGGAGCGCTGCGGTGAGACCAGCGGTGTCGCCCCGCACGTGCAGCGCGTAGACGGCGCTGGTGCGGGCGAGCAGGTCGGCGATCGGCCCCTCGTAGCGCATCCGCCCGTGATCGATGACTCCCACCAGGTCGCAGACCTGTTGGACGTCGGAGAGGATGTGGGTCGAGAGCAGCACGGTCTTGGTGTGGGCCAGCCGGCCGATCAGATCCAGCACCTCGCGGCGTCCGGCAGGGTCGAGCGCGGACGAGGGCTCGTCCAGCACCAGGACCTCCGGGTCGCCGACCAGGCAGGCGGCGAGGCCGAGGCGCTGCAGCATCCCGCGGGAGAAGCCACCCGTCCGGCGGTCGATCGCGTCCCCGAGCCCGGCCTCGACGAGTACGTCGGTGACCCGCTCCGGCGGGAGCTGTGGCGCGGTCAGGCCCCGGGCGAGATCGACCACCTCGTGAGCGGTCAGCCAGGGCTCGAACTGCGGTGTGTCGACCAGGACGCCCAGCGACCCCCGGGGAACCGCCAGCTGATACGTCCCCGACGTGGGCCGACGCAACCCGGCCAGGATCGACAGCATCGTGGTCTTGCCGGCACCGTTTGGGCCGATCAGTCCGTAGATGGCACCGCGCGGCACCGTGAGGTCGACCTGTGCGAGCGCGTCGGTGTCGCCGTAGCGCTTGCCCAGCCCACGGGTGCGGATCACGGCGTCACCGTCATCCGGCGTGGCTGGTGGCTGCCGGGCCCCGGTGGCGATCGGCGGTCCGGTCGGGGGTGCCGTCGACGCCGGTCGCGACCGGTCGACGACCGGGTTCTCCTCACCGGGTGGCACACGTCCGACGACGAGGTAGATGATCGCCCCGATCGGGAAGTTGCCCAGCACGATGATCAGCGCCCAGCCCCACTTGGGGAGGTGCTTGACCCGCCGGTGGCGAAGATCCACCAGGCAGACGCTGATGCCGGCGACGTAGGCGACCCCGACGACTGCGATGACCACCAGGGTCGGTGTGTCAGGAAGGTCCACGACCTCACAGCTCCGATGCGTGTGTCCAGCCAGGCGCACGGACCCGACACGACCGCCCAGGCACGATGGTGCTGCCGGCATGCCCGGCCGCACGGCGGGGTGCCACCACCATCCCGCGCACGGGCAGGTGACGGCAGGGGCCAACGGCCCGACCGGTCGGGGGCACGCAGCGCTCGACGTCGTCCGTGAAGCCGGGCAGCGCGAGTCGCCGACTCGCTGCGCAACGCCCCCGGCAACCGCCATGTTCGTCGGTTGGCGTCCAGGGAAGTGGTGTACGGCACGGTTGCACGCAAAGCAGTGACCGCTGTCACCCCGATGGGGACGTGCTGATGCGAGTCACGATCGGCAGCTCTTCAGGCCAGCAAGGGGTGCCCGTGCGTCGGGGCCGTCTTGCGCGATGCGCGACGCTGCTGCTGGTCGTCTCCTTCGACGTGCAGCGCTCCCAGCCGGGTAGCGGGCGCAGTGATGCCGGCCACGGCACGGATGATCCCTGGACGGTCATGGGCACGGCGGGTCACAGTCAGCCGCCCGGGATGGTTGCCCGCGTTCGCGTCTGCGGACACCGTGGGCCGGCGTCGTCGCGCACGACTGGATCCGGGCCGGCATCGACCTGTCGCGGCGGCGGTGGTTGTGCCGGGACACCGAACACCTGCGTGGCCCACAGCCGGCCGTCGTTGCGGCACACCACCCCGATACCGACCGCGGTGTACTGCGGCCCCAGGATCGACGCGCGATGCCCGTCGGACTCCATCCAGCCGACATGCGCGTCCTCGGCGCCCTCGTACATCATCAGGATGTTCTCACCGGTGCCGGCAAACGCCGGATGCTCACGAAACGCCTCCGGGGAGTGTTCGTAGGTGCCGGTCACCAGCATCTCCAACGACCAGCGCCCGGCGATGTCGGCCAGCCGCTCGTCCCAGTCCAGGGAAGGCAAGCCACGCGCGGCCCGCTCGTCGTTGACCCGTGCGAACAGATCGACCGCGATCTCGCGTGCTGTGTCCTCGTCCGGTCCGACCCAGCCGAGCTGCTCGGCCTCGCGGGACGTTGGCTTCGGCCCAGCCGCCTCGTCGGGCAACAGCTGCGGCACGAGCAGGTAGCCGACGACAAGCGCCGCCAACACCGCCAGCGCGCGCCTGTTGTCCCGCACGAACCCCACACGCCCCCGTTCACCGCCGCCAGCAGCCGAATGGGTGTCGACTGTCCGGTGTGCGTGCAGGATGGTCGTGAGCGGCCAGCACCCGCCCCGAGTGGCAGCCCTGTATGTCAGGCATGCCCGTGACGGCCTCGCGAACGGCCTGCTTCCCGGCCGGGCACGGTCTGCCCCGAGATGGGTAGTTCTACCGATGCGGGTCGGGCAGACTCCGACCAGGATCAACACCAGGCCGCAGGCGAACGTGGACAGGGAGTCCGACCATGACGCGCACGGATCGATGGTCGACGGCACACGTGGCGTCCAGGGACGGCACCGACATCGCCTACGTCACCGGCGGTGAGGGGCCACCGCTGGTCCTGGTCCACGGTGTGCTCGGCGACCACTCCCGCTGGGGCGCGCTCCGACCGCACCTCGAGGCGCACTGCACGGTGTACGCGGTGGACCGTCGCGGGCGGGGTGCCAGCGGCGACCATCCCGACTACGACGTCGAGCGCGAGTTCGAGGACGTTGCCGCCGTCGTCGACGCGGTCGGCCAGGCATCAGGCTCGTCCGCGGCCGTCTACGGCCACTCCGGCGGTGCGAGCTACGCCCTTGGTGCGGCGACGCTGACCTCGAACGTGGACAAGCTCGTGCTCTACGAGCCACCCGTCGATCCCGCCGGAATCCTGCCTGAAGGGTTCCTGGAGCGGCTCGACGACCTGGTGGCGGCCGATCGGTCCGAGGAGGTCGTCGAGACGTTCTGTCGGGAGGTCCTCCACATGAGCGAGCAGCAGATCGAGGCCTACCGCAATCAGCCGTCCTGGTCGGCTCGCGTGGCCGCTGCGCACACCCTGCCGCGCGAGCTACGGGTCCCCGCCGGCCGCCTCGTCGATCCCGAGCGGGTGGCGAGGGTCGATGTTCCGGTCCTGCTGCTGGAGGGCAGCGAGACGCCCGCCGGGTTCAAGGAGGGCACCAGGATCGTCGCCGACGCGCTGCGCGACGCCCGTGTGGTGACCCTCGATGGCCAGGGACACACCGCGGACGTACTTGCCCCCGAACTGGTCGCCGAACGGGTGCTGGCCTTCCTCGACTCGCAGGGTTGACCCTCACGACCGGACGGGTCCGGGGGATGCACAGCGACGCCACGTCGCGAGGGTGGAACACCCGAGGATCCAGGGAGGGGACCCGAGATGCCCGCCATTGACCGCAAGACGCTCGATGAGCCCGACGAGCAACCGCGGCTCGGCGAGCAGGTGACCGTGGATCAGGTCGACGTTCGAAAGCTTCGCGTCAAGCGCACGGTCTTCCAACCCGGATGACCCTGGAAGCAGCACGTCAGCGATCAGCTGTGCCAGACGCGGCACGCCGGCGACGTCGTGGTCATCGACCCGGGCCACGATGCCTGGACGTCGGGTGATGGGCCGTGCGTGTTCATCGACTTCGGCGACCGTGTGGAGCAGTCGCGCGTCAGGTGACCGAGCGAGAAGAGAGAGCGGAACAGAAGTCAGAATCGGTCGTTTCAGGGCATGTAGAAGGCAGATTTCTCGCACGCATCCTGCACGGTTCCACGCTCGGTGCAGTGAGACTCCGGCCGATTCATGTTGTCTTGGAAGCGAACGGACGTTCCTGGACAACTCGAAACGCCCGCAGCCGGGTGAGAGTCAGATCGTCGGACACAGCGGTCGTCATCGCCAGCTGGGTCAACACCCGGCCACGGTCATGAGCTGATGCCCTCGTGGTCGTCGACGCCAACGCGGACGACAAGCCACCCGCGATCGCCAGCCTGGTGGCGATCTCTCCCAGAAGTCGGGTTCCCGCCTGGTCGGTGATCCCGTCACCGGTCACTGCAACCGCGGCCACAGGATCGATGGCGTCCACCTGCAAGGTGCCCTCCTGCTCGGCGTGCGATTCGTGGCACAACGCACACAGCCGAACAGGAGGGCACTCTTCATGTAGGCGGCACAGGCTCTACTGCAAGATCCGGGCTAGCCGCTGACGACCGGGCAGCTGGGCTCATGCACCGGCTACCAACCACCCGTTTGGGCGTCAGCAGGGGCTCCCATACCGCTGGCGAGGGGGCATCGCCGGCACCTCGACGAGGAGAGCGCGCAAGCACACCGGGACGTTCCGCAACCGGCGGGCAGTGCGCCGAGCTCCA
>SKSM01000006.1 GCA_007122985.1 Nitriliruptoraceae bacterium
CCGGGCGCGCCTTGGGTGGCGCGGTTGGCGTGGGGTTCGACCGCCTCCACGCGTCCGGCCAGGCGGAAGCGGCCGAGCCGGACGTCGTCGGCCACGTCGATGCGCACCCGTGCCGGTCCGCGCAGGGTCCAGCCGCGCTCGTCGGCGGTGCGGACCACGACCTCGGCGAGCTCACGTGGTAGCGAGCTGCCGAAGCCCTCGAGCCGTTCGTAGTCCTTTGGGCCGACGGTCACGCGGTAGACGTTGGGCACGACCACGCCGTCGGCGGTGACGTGCTGGTTGTCCTCCGCGTAGCGCCGCACGGACTTGGCCAGCTCGATCGGTTGGATGCCGGAGCGAAACGCGCGCGCGAAGAATCCCTCGACGGCCCCTTCGAGCCGTCGCTCGAACTCCTGGAGGACACCCATGCCGGTCCCGCACGTCGGTTCTACTGGCTCGCGCTGGGCCGCCTCGCGCTCTCCTGGCGTTCGCGACGCGGCTCGGCGCCGGCGGACGCGGAGCGTCCGTGCGGTTCACGGACGCCGTACGCCGCCCGGGAGCGTAGCCGAGCGGGTCGTCCGTCCGACCCGTCCGAACGGAGGTCAGCGTGACATCAGACCTGCATTGGTGCCTTCCAGTCCCCGTTGCTACCCTGCGCCGCTCCACCTGGGCGGGTGGCGGAATTGGCAGACGCGCACGGTTCAGGTCCGTGTGTCCTTCGGGACATGGGGGTTCAAGTCCCCCCTCGCCCACTGCTCCGGTAGGACATGGTCCGGTCGCAAACGCTGACGGTTGCCCAACGTGTGTCGGCAGTGGCTCGCGACTGATCGCCCGCCACGAAGCGTCGACGGCGACCGCCGCATGAAGTCGGCCGCGGAGGCTCACGGCGGCGAGTCCCGCGGGGGCGGCGTAGCGCGCTCGGGTCAGCGATGGGCAGTGACCTGAATGTCCGGGAGGCCCTCGAAGCCGCTGGGGTCGGCGGTGACGATCTTCCGCGAGGACGCTGCCGCCGTTGCGGCGATGATGAGGTCGTGCGCTCCGCGGGGGCGTCCCGCCCGGCGTGTGGCTGCCAGCAGGGTCGCGTGTGCCTGCGCAACGTCCAGGTTGTACGGAAGCACGGGCAGTACGTCGAGGAGGTCGTCCACGAACGCTTGGCGGGCAGAGCGGTGGTCGGCGGTTGCCAGCTCCACCCCCACGAGCAACTCGGCGACCGTGACCGCAGCGATGGCGACGTCGTCGTCATCGCCGATGCGGTCCTCGAGGTCGGCGGTGTCGCGCTCGGCGTCGACGAGGAAGGTGGTGTCGAGAAGAAGGAGACTCAGCTCCGTTCCTCCACCGACAGCAGCGCGCGGGTGTTGCGGAGGTCGTCGCCCCAGGTTGGGTCGGGGTTGTGGCGGGCCAGCACGCCCTTGACCTGGTCACCCCGGCCTCGATCCACGGGCTCGAGGTGAGCGACCGCCTTGCCGCGGCGGACGATGGTGTAGTGCTCTCCGCGTTGCTCGACGGCGTCGAGCAAGTTGGCGAACCGCCGTGCGGCCTCTGTGGCGCTTACATCAGGCATGGGATCAGATTATCAGATCCTGGTGCTCGACAGGGGCGTCTGGGATGCTCTCCGGCCGCGACGGCAGAACTCGACACGCCGTCGCCTCGCGTCCTCGGAGGTGCTTTGACGTTCCCACAGCGACCCCTCCTGCGAGGCAGGGCCAGACGTCCCTACACACCGTCCCGCTGCTGCGCGACGGGATCGGCGAACCCGCCCGCCGGGTGCGCCATCGAGGTGGACTCGACCACCGTCGGCCGGCTCGACGAGCCAGCGGCTGGCGATGCAGGTCGGGACTGGTACCTGCGGCCGGTGGATTCAACGGGGTGAGCAGCTCGATGTGACGGGGCACGTCCTGTTGGCGGTGATGGCTTCGCTGCGCATCGCCTGACATGACGTCGTGCAGCCATACTCGATCAGTACTGCGCGAGGTGTGACTCGAGTGCGTGGGCGGCGGGGAGGTCGGTCATGAAGCGATCAGCGGCGGCGGCCATGCGTCGAAGCCAGTCATCCGCGTGCGCGCCGGCGACGACGCGGGTCTTGCCATCCATCGCCGGGCTCGCATAGCGGTCCTTGAGCCCGGGCCCCCAGACGACCAACAGCGGCACCACGGGGCGGGGCGCACCACGCTCATGCAGGATCGCTTCGAGGCTTTGGGCCTGGCGCTCCGCTTGGCGGGCAGCACCGTGCAGGTACTTGCCGCGACCGGTGGTGTACTTGGTCTCGACCGCGTAGGTGCGGCCAGGACCCACCGCGACGTGGTCGATGTTGCCTCGCTCGAGTGGTACGTCGTGAAAGACGCGCCACTGACGGCTGTCCAGTGCGTCGAGCTCCTCCGCGGTCCACCGCTCCGCGTCCACGCCGAACCCGCGGACCGCCACGCCCGCGCCGACGAGCACGGTCTGAATCAGCAGTGGGGTGGCTCCTACGGCCAGGCCGGCGACGAAGCCAGACCACCAACGTGAGCCGGTTACAGCCCACATCACGGCGGAGGCCGTGGCGCCGGCCGCGGCCAACCACGCGAACGCGAGCACCAGCCGGGGCAGGCTCGCCCGTATGGCATGGCGCCTGGCGGACCGAACGATCCGTGCGGCACTGCGACCCGCGCGGTGATGCTTGTGTGGTCGCAGGCGATGATCCATCCGGTCTGTCATCGGAGCCTGCTCATCAGTGACGTCGCCGCTCAGCATCATGGTCTGCAGTTGACTTCGGCACATCGATCCGCGCTTGAAGGTGGGGGTCCCCTGCCACGTCGTACCTTGATCACCCTGACAGCCCCGGGGGCGTGTCCTCGCCGGACCATGCAATGGCTCGACGGAGACCGGGGCATTGGGGAGACGCACGACGGCGAGAACGTGCCTACGGACAGCGATGCCGGTCACATTCGCCTACAGCCGAAGTCTCGCCCTGAACGAGGGCCTGCGCCAACTCTGAGTCGGTCAGTGCGACGACGCCTGACATGGGCTCTGGGTGGCCGGTGGGTCATGGTCAATGGTGCGGCGTGGCGGCTGTCGCACCATCCAGCCGAACGACGGGTGCGGCCGGCTCAGTGACGTTCTCATCTCCCGACCGGACCGTTGACCGGCTGATCGGCAGCGGCCTAGGGTTGGTCAAGTTGGGGTGCATGGGCGGATCCACGCTTGGGGACGTCCGCGGGTCGCCGGCTCGGCGACCGCCAGTCAGGGTCCGCCCAGCCACGTGGGAGATCGATATGGGAGCACGTCGGGTCGTCGAGCGGGATATCGCCACCGAGCGGGTGCGGCTGCACGTCCGCGAGACCGAGGGTGGAGACAGGCCGCTGGTGCTGGTGCACGGCAACTGCTCGTCGTCGGCGTTCTTCGACCGGCTGCTCGCGAGTCTGCCGCAGGAGGTCTACGGCATCGCACTGGACATGCGCGGATTCGGTGACACCGAGCCCGCTCCCATCGATGCGACGCGTGGCATGGGCGATCACGCCGACGACCTGCTCGCGCTGCTCGACGCCGAAGGGCTGGCACGCCCGCCGATGCTCGCGCACTCGGCCGGGGCCGGCGCCGTGATGCAACTGGCCGTCGAGCATCCAGACCGCGTCGGTCCGCTGGTGCTCGAGGCGCCCCTGTCGCCCTACGGTTTCGGTGGCACCAAGGACTCTGACGGGACCCCGTGCTTCGGCGACTTCGCGGGGTCAGGCGGTGGCACCGCCAACCCCGATTTCGTCGCCGGCCTGGCCGCCGGAGACCGCTCGGCCGAGGACCAGGCCGCGCCGCGCAACGTCCTGCGCGCCTTCTACGTCGCCGAGGGCTATCACTTCGAGGACGAGGAGCACCTGCTCGACTCGATGCTCACGACCCGAACAGGCGACGAGCACTATCCGGGGACCGCGGTGCCGAGCCCGAACTGGCCCGGCACCGCACCCGGCGAGACCGGCATGAACAACGCGATGTCGCCGAGGTGGTACGACACCAGCGGGTTCGCGCGGCTCGGCGCCGACGGTCCGTCCGTGCGTTGGGTCCGCGGGACGGACGACGCGATCGTGTCGGACACCTCGATGTTGGACATCGGGCACCTCGGCGCGATCGGGGCGGTCCCGGGATGGCCCGGCCACGAGGTGTTCCCGCCCCAGCCGATGGTCAGCCAGATGCGGGC
>SKSM01000054.1 GCA_007122985.1 Nitriliruptoraceae bacterium
CGCTTCCACCAGCCCTGAGCTGTTGACGGTGGCCAGGCCGACGTCCTCGCTGTGCCACGAGATGGGCCGGTCCTGCGCATCGACCGTCATGCCCCAGAAGCTCGTCGACCACGCGTCAGGCGGCTCGAACGCCACGTGGCCGCCGGCGCCGAACGACGGATCCAGACTGCCGTCGGACTGTAGGCGCGTCAGGCCGAGCTCCAGTGAGCCCGGCAGGGAGCCAACGGCACCGCCGACGAGGATCGTGCCGTCGTCCAGAACCTCCAGGGAGTGGCTCCAGGCGTTCTTGGATTCCGGCGCGAAGTGCGTCACCCCACTGTCCCCGAAGTCCTGGTCGAGCATGCTCGTCTCGGCCAGGGCCACCCCGGCCGATCCGACCAACAACCCGACCGCGAGCACCCATCCGAGCTTCCAGCCTCGCACCATGCCGACATCCCTTCCGCGTCGCGCCACGAGCCCTGTCGGCAGCCGTGGCCGACGAGCCCCACAGGTCCGGCCGCATCTCCCGCTGCCGGTACGCCCCTTGTGTCTCCCAGCGCGGGAACCTAGATGTGCTCACCACCACGCACAAGAGAGCCACGCTCGCACCCCCGACCCAGCCCGACATGACGCCCGCCGGCCGTGCGGACAGCTCGCCTCGTCGATCACCTCACCGACCCGCGCGCTGCCGGTACCACCCGACGGTGCGTGCCAGCCCGTCCTCGAGCCCCACCTGCGCCTGCCAGCCGAGCGTCGACTGCGCGAGGCTCGTGTCCGGCCGCCGGACCTGCGGATCGTCCTCGGGTCGGGGTGCGAACTCCACCGGCGAGCTCGACCCGCACGCCTCGCGGATCGCCTCGGCGAGCTCGGTCACGGTCACCTCGAAGGAGCTGCCGAGGTTGATCGGCCCGGTCGCCTCCGAGGTCAGCAGCGCCATGAACCCGTCGATCAGGTCGTCGACGTAACACAGTGAGCGGGTCTGGGCGCCGTCGCCGTGGACGGTCATCGGCTCGCCGGCCAGCGCCTGGCGGATGAACGTCGGCACCGCCCGGCCGTCGTCCATGCGCATCCGCGGGCCGTAGGTGTTGAAGATCCGCGCGACGCGGATCTCCATGCCGTGGGTGCGGTGGTAGGCGAACGCCAGCGACTCGGCGAAGCGCTTGGCCTCGTCGTAGACGCCGCGCGGCCCGATCGGGTTGACATGCCCCCAGTACGACTCGGGCTGGGGGTGGACCTGCGGATCGCCGTAGACCTCCGAGGTCGAGGCCAGCATGAACCGCGCCTGCTTGGCGCGCGCCAGCCCCAGCGCGTTGTGGGTGCCGAGCGACCCGACCTTCAGCGTCTGGATCGGCAGCTTGAGATAGTCGATCGGCGAGGCCGGCGAGGCGAAGTGCAGCACCGCGTCCACCTCGCCGCCGACGTCCAGGTAGGTGGTCACGTCCTGGTGGACGAGGTGGAAGCGCTCGTGGCCGTCCAGATGCGCGATGTTGCGGCGATCGCCGGTGAGGAAGTTGTCGAAGCACACCACCGACGCGCCGCCGTCGAGCAGCCGATCCGCCAGATGCGAGCCCAGGAACCCGGCGCCGCCGGTCAACACGATCCGCCAGCCGTCGACGTCTGGTGCCACCTCGATGTCGCTTCCCGGGCGCCGCCACCACCCACCGTTGGCGCCCGGGGACGCTACCCGCTCCGCTAGCGTTCGCGGCTGCCCCGCCCGGCCACCGGCACCCGCACGCTGACCTGGCCCACCGTCCCCGCAGCCGCTCACGCACGGGCGCTGCCCAACCCCACATCCCCGACATCGAGGTGGCACGTGAAGCTCAGCCTCGTGATGCCCGTCTACAACGAGGGTCCGACGCTGCGCAGCGTGCTCGAGCGGCTGGGCACCGTCGACATGCCCGTCCCCTGGGAGCTGATCGTCGTCGACGACGGCTCGATCGACGGCGCGTCCGGCGCGATCGAGCGCGACTGGGTGCCGACCGCCGAGCGGGTGCTAGTGGTCAAGGCGCGCGAGAACCGCGGCAAGGGCTCGGCGCTGCGCAAGGGCTTTGAGCTGGCAGACGGCGACATCCTGGGCGTGCAGGACGCCGACCTCGAGTACGACCCGGTGCAGATCCCCGAGCTGCTCGCCCCCATCCTCGACGGCGACACCGACGTGGTGTTCGGCACGCGGCAGTTCGGCTCGCACGCCTCCTACTCCTTCTGGTACGTCGTCGGCAACCGCACCATCAGCCTGGTCGCCTCCGCGCTGTTCGACCGCTACGTCACCGACGCCTACACCTGTTACAAGTTCTTCACCCGCAGCCGCTACGACCAGCTGCGGCTGACCGCGAACGGCTTCGAGATCGAGGCCGAGCTCACCGGCGGGCTGCTGCGCTCCGGGGCGCGGCTGTTCGAGATCCCCATCAACTACACCGCCCGCACCCGCGCCGAGGGCAAGAAGATCAAGCCCTCCGACGGGCTGCGCGGGGTCGTTCGGCTGCTGCGCGTCCGCGTCCGCGGCTGGTAGCCGGCCGCGGTGAGCGAGCGACCCGGCTCCGATCCCCCCGGCTCGCCCGAGTCGACCGGTGAGCACCGGTGGACCGGGCGGGCGACCACCTGGATCGCAGCCGGCTCGGCGGTCAACGGGCTGGGTGCCTTTCTGTTCCAGATCGTCGGCACGCGGGTGCTCGGCGCCGACGGCTACGCGCCCGTCGGGGTGCTGTGGACCTTGCAGTACCTGTGGGTCGCGGTGGCGGTCACCGCCCTGGAGGCCTACGTCACGCGGCTGGTCATCGTCCGCGGCCACGACGCCGCGCGGGTGCGGCGCTTCCTGCGGCTGCTGCGCCGCTGGCTTCTTGCCGCGGCGGCGGTCGCAGGCGTGGCTGGCGTGGTGGCCGCCGGTCCGCTGTTCTCCGGGAACGCCACGCTCGGGGTTTCGCTGGGACTGCTGGTACTCGCCTACGGCTGGTACGGGGTGGTGCGGGGCCGGGCCGCCGGCATGGATCGCTTCCGCGCCTACGCGCTGGCGACCGCTGCCGAGTCGAGCGTGCGGCTCGTCGCCGCGGTCGTGGTGCTCGCGGCCGTGGCCAGCACCCCGGCGCTCGGGTGGGTGTTCCCGCTCGGGCCGTTGGCGGTCGCCGCCTTCGCATGGGTGCGCAGCCATCCCGCGGCACGGATCGGTGGGTCGGTCGCCGGGGTGGGGGGCGGCAGCGGCTTGCCGGCGGGGCCGGGCGGCGGGTCTGAGGCTGATGCCGGGTCCGGGGCCGACGGCGGGCGTGCCGCTTCCGCGGAAGCACGGGACGTCGGCGGGACGCCGAGCGCGCCCGAGGCCGACACCGGGCAGGCTGCTTCCGCGGAAGCACCCACCGGGAGCACAGGCGAGGGTGAGCAGTCGGGGACGGCCGCCGGAGACCGGGCCGGGTCGGGGGCTGCCGACTCGCCGGTCGAGCTCCCCGTCGCGGGGCCGGTCGAGCCGCCGCTCGGCGACATCGGCATCGGTGAGGACGGCAAGCGGCGGGAGGCGACCCGCTTCCTCGCCGCCACCTCGACGGCCAACGCGGCCGTGCAGTTCCTGCTGGCCGGCGGGCCGCTGATGCTGGTGCTGCTGCGCGCAGGCCCGGCCGCGATATCCGTGCTGTTCACGACCGTCACCTTGGCGCGGGTGCCGATGACCTTCGCGCTCAACGGCGGGCTGTCGCGGCTGCTGCCCCCACTGACTCGCATGGCCCAGGCCGACGACGCCGCCGGCATCCGGCGGGCTGCCGTCTGGATCGTCGCGGCGATCGGGGGCGTGGCGGGGGTTTCCGCCGGGGGCGCCGCCCTGATCGGACCTGAGGTCGTGGAGCTGTTGTTCGGGCCGGAGTTCCGGCCCGAGCGCGCGATGATCGTGGTCGTGGCAACCGGCACGGTGCTGGCGGTCGGCGGGCTGCTGCTCGACCAGCTCTACATCGCCACCGGCCGGCAGGCGCGGCTGCCGGTGGTGTGGGTGGCCGCGGTCGTCGTTGCGGTGGCGCTCGTCGCCTGGCTGCCGGGCACCGCGACGATGCGGGTGGCGTCTGGGTTCGCGCTCGCCACGGCCGGCGGGGTCGTCGCGCTGATGATCGGGCTGCTGGGGCCGGCCGCTCGACGACCGTCGGTGGGCTGAGGCCGAG
>SKSM01000150.1 GCA_007122985.1 Nitriliruptoraceae bacterium
CTCGAACCAGCTGCTGCCCGCCTCGGGCGGCTGCGCTCGGACACCCGGCTCACGGCCGAGCCAGCGAACCCGCGCGCGGTAGCGGCCCGCTGCGAGTCGCGGGCCCGGAGCCCGGCCGATCCGAGCCGGAACGATCGGCCCGGCGGTCTGGCCCCAGTAGGTCGGCCAGATCACCATCTGCCCGGGCAGCCACCGGTCGACGGCGGGGCCGTCGGCCTCCCGGTCGATGATGTCGTCGGCCACGACACGGTGCAGCTCGTCGCGGATGGTCAGCTCGAACCGCTGCCAGCCCGGATAGTGGTGCTCGAGGAACCGCTCGCCCTGGTTCGCCGCGGTCACCGTGATCCGCACGGTCTCCCCCGGCGCGTAGACGCCACGGTCGACCAGGACCTGCAGGTCGAAGCCGGCGTACGGCTCGATCGGCTCGAGGAGGTCGTCGGGATCCACGCGCTCAGGCCACCGGCGCGCCCGGATCGAGCGACGCGTCCGGTGTGAGCAGCCGCACCGTGCCGTCGGGCTCGAGCCCGCCCAGGACCAGGAACTCGCTGACGAAGCCGGCGATGCGCTTGCGGCCGAGGTTGACCGCTGCGACGACCAGCCGGCCGTCGAGCTCGTCGGCGGTGTAGTTGGTGATCTTCGCCGATGACCACCGGGTGCCGAGCTGCGGCCCGAAGTCCACCGCCAGCTTCCACGCCGGCTGGCGCGCCTCGGGGAACGGCGCCACCTCGACGACCCGACCCACACGCAGGTCGAGCGCCAGGAAGGTGTCGAGGTCGACCTGCGGTTTGCCCTCGACCGTCGCGGGGTCATAGGGACGGGCAGCAGCGTCGATCCGGTGCTGCTCAGCCACGATCGGGCTCCGCGAGTTCCTTGGAGCGCTGGACCCAGCGGTCGCGCAGGGCGAGTGCGCGGCCGTCGTCGATCACCTCGCCGGCAAGGCGGACCCCGTCGGCCAGGTCGTCCACCGCGCCGGCGGCGACCAGCGCCGCGGCAGCGTTCAGCGCGACGATGTCACGTCGCGGCCCGCTCTCCCCGGCCAGGACGGCGTCGGCGATCGCGACGTTGTCCGACACCGAGCCACCGCGCAGCTGATCCATCGTCGCGCGCTGCAGCCCGAGCTCGGCCGGATCGACCACGCCGACGACGACCCGGCCGTCACGAACCTCCCAGACGTCGCTCGGGCCGCTGAGGGTGAGCTCGTCCAGCCCGTCGCGGCCGTGGAAGACCAGGGCGCGGCGCTTGCCGAGCTGGGCAAGGGCGGTGGCCATCGGCTCGCCCAGGGCGGGGTCGGCGATCCCGACGACCTGGTGGGGTGCGCCGGCCGGGTTCGACAGCGGGCCGAGCAGGTTGAACACGGTGCGGATGCCGAGCTGGACGCGCACCGGGGCGACATGACGCATCGCCGGGTGGAACAGGCGGGCGTAGAGGAAGCCGATCCCGAGCTCGGTCAGGCAGGTGGCCACCCGGTCCGGCGGCAGGTCGATGACCACCCCCCACGCCTCGAGCAGGTCGGCGCTGCCGCACGTGCCCGACGCGGCCCGGTTGCCGTGCTTGGCGACGGGCACGCCCGCCGCCGCGACGACCAACGCGGCCACCGTGGAGATGTTGAACGTCCCGGCGCCGTCCCCGCCGGTGCCGCAGGTGTCGACCAGACGAGCACGGAGCGCGGGCTCGAGTTCGATCGGCTCGGCCGCCTCCAGCGTCCCGCGGACGAACCCGGCGATCTCCGAGCCGCTCTCACCCTTGGCCCGCAGTGCGATCAGCAGGGCGGCGACCTGGCTGGACTCGGCGTCCCCGCTCATCAGTTCGCGCATGACCCCGTGGGCGGTGGCCTCGTCGAGGTCCTGTCGCCGCAGCAGCGTGGTCAGGATCTCCGGCCAGCGGACGTCGGTCACAGCTCCATCCCGGTCAGTCGTGGTCGCGGGTCGCGGCCGCCACCTGCTCGGCCGCAGCGGCGTGGTCGCCGTAGGGGTGCAGGTCCGCGCCGTGCAGCGCCGAGACCCGCTTGGCCAACCCGAAGGGGTCGACGGGCTTGAGCAGGACGTCGTTCGCACCCGCCCAGTTGGCCAGCCAGCGGTCCTGCTCCCGCGCAGCCATCACCAGCGACGGCGCCGCGGTCAGCTCTCCCAGGTCCGCACGTGCACGCAGATCGTAGAGCAGCGCGAACCCGCCCCGCGGCTGCAGATCGCCGTCGACCACGAGCACGTCGAAGCGCTGTCCCTCGGCCACGAGCCAGGAACGGGCCTCCTCGCCCGAGGTGGCCTCGACGACCTCCGCGTCGACGTGGAGCTTGAGCGCGCTCACGGCCCGCAGCCGCTCCTTCTCGTCCTCCGACACCACCAGCACACGCACTGCCGTCACCTCCGTCGATCCGGTGGATCACCGCGGGCCCCGTGACCGAACCCTACCGGTCACCGGCGCGCTCGCGGCCCGCGCTGGCAGCTGCGGACCGCGCACACCTGCCGATCCCCGACGCCGCCCCCGGTGGTGGCGGTACGCTTGCGGCCGCGTCGCGCGTCCAGCGACGGCGCCATGGTCACGAGGAGGCCGGTGTGGCAGATCCGGTCCGACCCCAGAGCCGGTCAGGACGCCGGGTCCTCGTCCCGGTCGCGAATCCGGCGTCGGTGACGCCGCTGCTGCGGTGCGCGGCGCTGCTGGCAGCCGGCCAGGGGGGCCACGTCCAGCTTGTGACCATCCTGCCGTGCGATGCCGACGCCGAGCAGCACCGCCGGGCCCGCGCCGGGCTGGTGACCGCGGAGCACGGCGCTGACGAGTTCGGTGTCGACTGCACGGGCGAGATCCGGACCGCAGACGACACCACCAGCGGCGTGCTTGACGCGATCACCGAACTGGACGCCTCCCTGGTGCTCATGGGCTGGCGCGGTGGCAGCTCCAGCAGCGACGTCTTCGGGCGCCTGATCGACCGGGTCGTGGGACGCTCGACGGTTCCGTTGGCGATCACGCGACTCGGCACCGAGCCGTTCAACCGGGTGCTGTTGCCCATCTCCGACGACCATCTGCTGCCGGGGGGCGGCGGCGGGCTCTCGCTCGCGGCCGACCTCGCCGAACGGCTGCGGATCGGCACCGACGAACCGACGACGCTGCTGCGTACCGGCGATCGCGAGCACGCCCTGCCTGCGCAGATCGCACGGCTGAGCGACCGCATCCACCACGACCCACGCAAGATCCACCAGGCGGTCGGTGCCTTCGCCCGTGCCGACGACGTGGTGGTGGCCGCGGTGGCGCCGACCGTCTCTGGGCTACGCGCGGCGACCACCCACCTGGCCTGGGCCGCGCCGGAGGCCACGCTCCTCGTGGCCGTCGACGTCGGTCCGAAGCGTGACCCGGACCTGACCGACGCCGTCGAGGACGCCGGGCGGCCACCGCCCGCCGCTCCACGTCGAGACACCCGTGCGGTCCGCATCGTGGTCACGGTCCGACTGCCCGACGAGGCCGAGGTCCCGGCGACGGCGGTCGACGGCGTGCTCGCACGCAGCGGCGACGTCAGCGACCTGATGGCGTGGTGGCCGGCGGGGGACGCACGGCCGCACGTCAGCGCCACCGTCACGGTGTACGCACCCAGCAACAACGCGGCGATCTCGTCGATCATGACCGCCCTGCACGATGCCCCCGAGCTGCGCGGGGCCGAGATCTCCTACGAGCTCGACCGTCGACCTCCCGACGAACTGTCACTGGCCGTGGCCACAGCCGACGTCACCGTCGGGCAGGACCAGGCCACCGACGCGGGACGTCGGGCTGACGCCTCGCCGACCGGGACCGGCCCCATCGGGCCCGGGAGCGATCAGCGATAGCCTCGCCGCGACGCGAGGTCGACGCCACCGGCGTGTCGTGCCCGATGCCGGTCATCGAGCTGGCGCAGGCGGTCGAGCAGCTCGACCCCGGCGAGCAGGTCGTGCTGCTGGCCACCGACCCGGCGGCGCGGGTGGACGTGCCCGTGTGGTGCCGCATGAAGCGACAGCGCCTGCTCGAGGTCGACGAGTCCACCGGTGTCTACCGCTTCGTCATCGAGCGCGCACACTGAGCCCGGCGGACAGCGGGGGTGCTGGACAGCGGGACCAGCCGATCGTCACCCTCGGATCGTCACCCTC
>SKSM01000305.1 GCA_007122985.1 Nitriliruptoraceae bacterium
TAGGTCGCCGCGACCCACCCCGCCAGCGCGACCGGCACCATCCCGCGCAGCAGCCGGGCGGGCCCGGTCAGCCGCCCGACGACATAGCGGTGCAGGCTGCGCGCGTGCCAGACCAGCGCACGGCCGCGCCGCGGACCCGTCGAGGCCCCGACGCGGTGCACCACCTCGACGTCCGGGTGGTAGCGCAGACGCCAGCCGGCGGCGCGCAGCCGGTCGGCGAGGTCGACGTCCTCGACGTAGAGGAAGTACCCCGGATCGAAGCCGCCGACGGCGTCCACGGCCTCGCGCCGCAGGGCAACCGCGCAGCCCGACAGCCAGTCGACGTCGCGTGGGCGGGTCGGGTCGGCGTCGCGGTGGTGGTAGCGCCGGGTCCAGCGGTTGTCTGGGGCCAGCCGACCGAGCAGCGCGTGGCCGATCGCGGTCGGCGGATCCGGCCGTCGCCGGGCCGACGCCTGCAGCCGACCGTCCGGGTAGCGCACCCGGGGGCCGACCGCCGCCAGGTGGCGGTCGTCGGCCAGCACCGTGGTCAACTGCTCGACGACCCCCGGCGTGAACCGCACGTCGGCGTTGGCGACCACGACCGTCGACGCCGAGGTGGCACGCAGCCCGGCGTTGGCCGCGCGGGCGAACCCGGTGTTGGCAAGCGCCAGCACCCGCACATCCGGTGCGGCGGCGTGCACGGCTGCGGCGGTCCCGTCGCGCGAGCCGGTGTCCACCACGATCCGCTCCACCCCGGGCGGCAGCGTCGCGAGCGCGCCCAACACCTCCTCGCGGGTGTCGTGGGTGACGAGCACCACGGCCGCGTCGATGGTCGGCGGCGGACCCGCCGCCGGATCAACGCCGGTCATCGTCGCCGACGCCGGCGTCGACCGGTGGCTCGATGGCAGCGGGGTCGGACAGTGCGTCGGTCGCGTCCTGACCGACGCTGACCAGCACCGTCGCGTCCTCCGGCGCGGTCACGCCCGACGGCAGCGGCTCCGGATCGACACCCAGGGTGGCGGCCACCCACCGTGCCGCCTGCGCATGGCCCGGCAGCTCGAAGACGCGGGTGTCGGCCCGCGCGCGGGTCTGGTCGTCCCCGGACCCGGTGACGCGGGCCTGGAAGCCGGCGAACGCCAGCGTCGACCGCACGATCCCGGGTCCCTCCTCACGGCCGCCGGTCTGGACCACCACGGTCGTCTCGTCGCGCTCGTCACGCGAACCGCGGCTCTCGACCGGCTCACCGGCGCGCAGGGTCTCGAACAGCGCCTCGGCACCGGGGGCGTAGGGGATCATGAAGTCGATCCCGTCGATCCGTCGCGGATAGGCGGGGACAGTGGTCATCGGCAGGCCGTCGGCGACGACCCCCCGGGCCTCGTCGGCGAGCCGGACCATCTGGCCGATGCCGAGCGCATCGTCGGTCGTCACGTTGGACGAGACGTCCTCGACCAGCTGTGACAACCGACGCGGGTTGGCCAGCATCCGGGTGTCGGTCAGCTCGCCGAGCACCGCGCGCAGGAAGGTGTGCTGGCGGTCGATGCGCTCGAAGTCGGCCCGGTCCCCCTGCCGGGAGCGCACGTAGGCCAGGGCGTCGGTGGCGTCCATGTCCTGGCAGCCGGCCTCGAAGTCCGCGCCGGCGCGCCAGTCCACCAGCGGTTCGTCCAGGCAGATCTCCACGTCGCCGAGGGTGCGCACCACCTCGATGAAGCCCCCGAACGACACCGCCGCGTAGTGATTGACGGGCAGCTCGTAGTTCTCCCGGATCGCCCGGATCAGCCCGTCCGGTCCGTCGGCGAAGGTCTCGGCCAGCTTGCGCTGGTCCTGGCCGTCGCGCACCCGCAGGTCGCGCGGCAGGCTCACCAGGCTGATCGACTCACGGTCCTCGCTGATGGCCACGTAGATGATCACGTCGCTGCGTTGGCCCTCGAACTCGCCGAGCGCGAGACCGTCACGGTCGCCCTGTCCAAGACCGTCGCGGGCGTCGGAGCCGACCAGCAGGAAGTGGCGGGCCTCGGCCCGGGTCTCGGCCGCCTCGAGCTCCGGCACCGGCACCCGGGTCAGGTTGGTCTCGGCCTGGTCGATCAGCAGCTGTGCGCTGGTGTAGGTCGCGACCCCGCCCGCCACGAGGACCAGCGAGAGCGTGGCCGCGAGCACGCGCAGCGCCCGGAACCGCCGTCCGCCCTGGACGATCGGCCCCCACGGGCCCGGCTCACGGGTGCTGACCATGCGCTCTGTGTCCTTTGCTCGGCGCCACCCGGCAGGTGACGCGCGGGCCGCGCGACGCGGCCGTGCAGCTCACTGCTCCTGGTCCTCGCCGACGGTGACCAGCAGGTCGACCGGCTCGTCCTCGAACTCCGGCCGGGCCGCGAGGGGCTCGAGCGAGACGTTGCCGCCGAGCACCTCGCCGAGCTCCACCGCCGCCAGGGCGAGGACGTCGTCCTGCTCCTGGAAGCGTACGGTGGTGGTGACCGTGTCGAAGGTCGGAGCGTTGCCGGTGCCGATCACGTCCCAGCCGGCGGTCTCGAGCCGGACCTCCACCTCGCCGGCCAGCCCGTCGATGCCGGCTCCGTTGAGCACGGCGACGGTCAGCTCGTCGAACAGCTGCGCGCGAAGATCGTCCTCGTCCTCGGCGGTGGCCGCCAGCGCGGTGCCGTCCTGCAGGTGCTGGAAACGCACCTGGTAGGGCTCGGCGAGCTCGATCACCTCGTCGGTCTCGCGATTGAGGACCAGCGGCAGCTGGTCGACGTCCAGCCGGGTTGGCGTGGCCAGCGCCGCCGCCAGGTCGAGCGTTCGCAGCCCCCGCAGCGACGCGTCGGTCTCGACCTCCTCCTCGAGCGCCCGCACCACCCGCCGGACCTCGATCGGCGAGGTGGCCGCCCACCAGGTGTCGAGGGTGCCGCCCAGCGCCCGGACCGCGTCGGCGAGCTCGTGGACCAGCTGCTCGCCGTCGGCCGTCCGCAGCGTCGCGCGCAGCTCGTCGCCGGTCTGGTCGCGGCAGCCGGCACGGCCGCAGACCTCCACCGGCCCGACCGCATCGACCAGCCGGGGCAGCGCGTCGACCGAGACGCTGGCCACGTGGTCGATGCGGATCTGGGTGTAGTCGGCGAGGGTGCGCGCCAGCAGGTCCACCCCGCCCTCGAGCTGCACCTCGGACAGGGCGAGGCGCTCACCACCGTCGATGACGTCCACCTCGACCCGCTCGGGCAGCAGCAGGACCGCCGGCTGCTCGCGCGGGCCGCCGACCTGCACCAGCGCGACGGGCGCCAGCAGCGGCGACTCGCGCGGCACGGTCGGGTCGACCGAGTCGGTCAACGCCACCAGCACGGTGGTCGCCTCTGCCGGCGCACGGGTCTCGCCCAGGGCCGTGACCTCGTCGCGCAGCGCCGGCACGTCCTCGCCACCGAGCCGCCACCACGACTCCGCCCACAGCAGCGCCAGGACCGCCACCCAGGCCAGGGCGAGCAGCGCCACGACCAGGCTGGCGATGCCGAGGCCGCGCAACCAGCGCCGACCGGTCGGACGGCGCGGGGTGAAGGTCAGTGGCGGGCGGCCGGACACGGCGGGGAGGCTCCTGACCGGACGCGTGAGCGGGTCACCGGGCGAACAGGGCACCCAAACCACGAAGATACCATCGGGCATCTGCGCGCAGTCCGGTGCGTCCACCGTACGCGTGGGGCGCCGGCCGCCGCTCACCGCCGAGCGCCCACCCGGAGGCGAGGTGCACCTGCAACCGCCCGCGACCAGCGCCGAGCCACCCGCGGAGGTGGCCACCGCACTGCGCGACGCGGCGGACCGCCTCGGTCACCGTCCGGCGGTGACGGTGCTGCTGCCGGACGGGCGGCAGGAGCAGAGCGTGGCCTCGCTCGCGCAGTGGGCCGCCAAGGGCGCCCACCTGCTGGAGCTCGATCTGCTGCTCGAGCCGGGTGACCGCCTCCACCTCGACGTGCCCGCCTCGTGGCCGGCGGCGGCCGTGGCGCTCGCCTGCTGGTGGAGCGGGGTGGTGCTCACCCTCGACGGGGACGCCGAGGTGGCGGTGGTGCAGGCGGGCCGCGACGCTCCGCCCGGGGCCGAGGCCCTGCGCGTCGGCGACCGGCTGGACGGCGCGTACGACGCCGACGCCGA
>SKSM01000136.1 GCA_007122985.1 Nitriliruptoraceae bacterium
CCCACCCCAGACCGGGTGCATTTCATCTCAATGGGCGCAGTTCATCTCACTGGGTGCAGATTGACGCAGATCTGAGACGTTTTGCACCCACTGAGAGATTGTGCACCCATTGAGATATTCTGCACCCACTGAGATACTCAGCGCCCGGTGAGAGATTCTGCGCCCGCAGCAGGGCAGGTTCGGGCGCTGGTGGGCGCGCCCGACCGGCTCACAGCCGGCAGGCGAGGATGTCGGTGACGAAGATCCCGCGGGCGCCGAGCTCCCACAGCCGGTCCATCGTGGCGTGGGCGTGCTCCTGCTCGACCATGGCACGCACGGCGACCCAGCCGTTCTCGTGCAACGGGCTGACGGTGGGCGACTCCAGGCCCGGCGTGATCGCACAGGCCGCGTCCAGATCCTCGACGCGGCAGTCGTAGTCCATGATCACGTACTGGCGGGCGATGATGACCCCGTTGAGCCGGCGCAGCAGGTGCTCGACCCGCGGATCGGTGTCGGCGTCGTCGCGGCCGATGAGCACCGCTTCGGAGTGCAGGATGGGGTCGCCGAGCAGCTCGAGGCCCGCCTGACGCAGCGTGGTGCCGGTCGAGACCACGTCGGCGACGATGTCGGCGACGCCCAGGCGCACGGCGGTTTCGACCGCGCCGTCGAGGTGGATCACCTCGGCGTCGATGCCGCGCGAGGCCAGGTCGCGCCGCACCAGCCCCTCGAAGGAGGTCGCGATGCGCTTGCCGTCGAGGTCGTCGAGCGTGGCGGCCGTGCCGGGGACCGCGGCGTAGCGGAACGTCGAGCCGCCGAAGCCGAGCGCGAGCACCTCGGTCGCCCCCGCCTGTCCGTCGAGCAGCAGGTCGCGTCCGGTGATGCCGACCTCCAGCGTGCCGGTGGCCACGTAGGTGGAGATGTCGCGCGGTCGCAGGAAGAAGAACTCGACGTCGTTGTCGGGGTCGGCGAGCACCAGCTCACGCGGATCCCGACGCTGGCGGTAGCCGGCCTCGCGCAGCATGGTGACGGCGGGCTCGGACAGCGAGCCCTTGTTGGGGATGGCGACGCGGAGCATGAGGGAACCTCGAGGTGGCACGGCGGGGACGTGGCCGGGCAGCGCGACGGTGTGTGGCGGGTGCGCTGCGACTGGAAAGGGGGAGCGGCGGTGCGTCAGCTGCGCGACGCCCACCGGCGGGGGTGGGTGCGCGGGCGTGGCCGCAGCACCGGTCCGGCGCTCACAGGTGAGCGTAGACGTCGGTGAGTTCCAGGCCGGTCGCGAGCATCAGCACCTGGGCGTGGTAGAGCAGCTGGGAGAGCTCCTCGGCGGTGCGTTCGGGGCCCTCGTGTTCGGCGGCCATCCAGGACTCCGCGGCCTCCTCGACCAGTTTCTTGCCGATGGCGTGGACGCCGTCGTCGAGCGCAGCGACGGTGCCCGAGCCTTCCGGGCGGGTGCGGGACTTCTCCGTGAGTTCGGCGAAGAGGTCATCGAAGGTCTTCACGGACGGCTCCGTCGCTGGCGGGGTCGGGGGCGGCCGGACGCGGTAGGGTCGGGCCGGCCGGCGGCGCGGCGAGGATACGGTGCGTGGCCGCTAGGCTGTCGGGCCGTATCCGCCGCTCCCACCGCAGAGGTAGCCGACCGTGCGCCGTGTGCTGACGCTTGTCCCGCTGACCGTGTTGCTGCTGGCCGTCGCCGCCCCGGCGTTCGCGCAGGAGCAGGAGCAGTTCACCGGCACGTTCGAGGGCCTGGCCTGGGCGGGCATCGCCGGCGTGGTGCTCGGCATCGTCTACTTCCTGCTGCTGCCGAAGGGCGAGGAGCGCGACAGCCACGACGACCACCACTGATCCACCGTCCGACGACCGACCGATGACTGACCGGCCGACGACCGGACGAGAAGGAGCGGCCTGTGAGTGACGTGCCCACCGATCCCAGCGGCGCGACGGCCGGCGGCGCCGACCAGCCCTCCGAGGAGGAGGTCCGCGCCTACCTCTCGCAGCTGCGCGAGGCACCGGTGGAGCAGGTGCTGGCCGAGGTCAGCTCCGCGCTGCTCAACGCCGCGCAGGTCAAGCTCGGGCGCAGCGATGCGCGCCTGCTGATCGACCTGAGCGCCGGGCTCGCCGACGGTGCCCGCGCTGCGCTGTCCGACGACCTGTCCAAGCAGCTCGACGACGCGCTGGCACAGCTGCGCCTCGCCCAGGTCGAGGCGGAGCAGCAGGTGCAGGCCAGTGGCGAGGCGGAGTCCAACGACATCTCCGATGCGGCGGCCGACGCGGCCAAGCGCGAGGGCGACGCCCCGTCCGGCGGGCAGCCCGGCTCGTCCGGGCCCGCGAGCTCCGGCGGTGCTGCCGGGTCGCGTCTGTGGGTGCCCGGCCGCTGAGCGCGGCGGCAGCGTGCGTGGCGCTGCGTGGTATCCTCTGCCGTCGGCCTGCGGAGCGGATCGTCTCGCTGCGCGGGTACGCACTCCAGCGGGGTCGTTGTCGCCCCTGCGGAGCGGACAACCACAGAGCAAGCGGTGCGGATCGCACCCACCCGACGGGCCCTCCCCGGACGGGTCGCTGACGACCATCGGCCGACGTTGCCGGTGGCGTCGAGGTGACGGCGACCCGACGCGGGTCGCCGTTCGTCGTTGGGGACCGTCCACAGCGAACGAGGCCCGTTGCCGGTCGGTTCGCGCCGCGCCCACCGCCACCGGTACCAGGAGGTAGGAAGCATCGACGAACAGCAGCGCCGGCTGAACGCGGACATCAAGGTCCCACGGGTCCGGCTGGTTGACGCCGACGGCACCCAGGTTGGCATCGTCCCGCTGGCGCAGGCCCTGCGCCGCGCCCGAGAGCTCGATCTCGACCTCGTCGAGGTCGCCCCGAACGCGGATCCGCCGGTGTGTCGGATCGTCGACTGGGGCAAGGCCAAGTACGAGGAGGAGCAGAAGCAGAAGGCGGCGCGCAAGCGGCAGAGCCAGATCTCCGTCAAGGAGATCAAGATGCGCCCCAAGATCTCGAACAACGACTACCAGACCAAGTCGGGACACGTTCGCCGCTTCCTCGAGGACGGGGCCAAGGTGCGCGCCTCGATCATGTTCCGGGGTCGTGAGATGACCCACACCGAGCTCGGCCTCAAGCTGCTCGATCGACTCGCGGACGACATGAGCGACGTCGCCTCCGTCGAGGCCACGCCCAAGGTCGACGGTCGCAACATGGTGATGGTGCTTGCGCCCAACAAGGCCAAGGCCCGGGCCGAGCCCGACAGCGAGCCCGACAGCGAGCCCGAGACCGAGACCGAGCAGGGCTGAGTCGCTCGGGCCGCGGGCCAGCCGAGACCCACCCCGCCGCCGGTGGCTGCCCGACCCCGCCGGTGTCATCCGACGCGGGCGACGACCAGCAGGCGACGACCAGCAGACGGTGACCAGCAGACGGTGCCAGCAGACGGTGACCAGCAGACGTTGATCAGAAGGCGTTGACATGCCCAAGCAGAAGACGCACAGCGGAGCGAAGAAGCGTTTCCGCGTGACCCGCAACGGCAAGGTGATGGCGCACCAGAAGAACCGCGCCCATCTGCTCAAGCACAAGACCTCGCGGCGCAAGCGCCGGCTCGACGGCCAGACACAGATCGCCGGTCCGGATGCCCGGAAGGTGAAGAAGCTGCTCAACGAGTAGGGCAGGGCTTCGACCGCACCGCACGACCAAGGAGCACGACATGGCACGCGTCAAGGGTGGCGTCCAGACCAAGAAGAGCCACAAGGCGGTCATGGACCGCGCGAAGGGCTACCGCGGGGCGCGCAGCCGCCGCTTCAAGGTGGCGAGCGAGGCCGTCGACCACGCCGACCGGTACGCCTACCGCGACCGACGGACGCGCAAGGGCGACTTCCGCAAGCTGTGGATCTCGCGCATCAACGCGGCCGCGCGCGAGCAGGGCCTGAGCTACAACCGCTTCATGCACGGGCTCAAGCTCGCCGGTGTCGAGGTGGACCGCAAGAACCTGGCCGACCTCGCCGTCCGTGACCAGGCCGCGTTCGGCGCGCTGGTCGCGACGGCCAAGGGTGCGCTGGAGCAGGACGCCGCGTGAGGCCCGGGGCAGCCCCGTGCCGCCGCCGGTGGCTGACCGCGGCCC
>SKSM01000141.1 GCA_007122985.1 Nitriliruptoraceae bacterium
CATCGTCACCACGGCGCGGGCGCAGGTGAACTCCTGGAGGATCCCGTCGAGCCCGGGGGTCGAGAACTCGACCGGTTGGCTCATGCGCGCCGCGACCCGCCGGTGGAAGGGGCCGTCTCGGTCAGCCTGGAGGGCCACGAACCGCACCGTGAGTCCGGTGGCCTTCGAGGCCTCGTCCAGCGCCCGGGCCAGGGCGTCCACCTGCGCCGGCAGCGTCACGTCACCTCGTGCAGCGGCCGGACGCCGGCTGCGTTGTGCACTCCATGGCCGCAGGCAGACCACCAGCCGGTCGCCGTCGGCTGCCGGGTCCCCCGCAGGTGGCTCGAGGGCGAAAGCGAGATCGGAGGACACCCCGGCGTTGGGCACGCCAACCTTGGCCAGCAGGTCGCGGCTGGCGGTGTCGCGCACGGTGATGCCGACCGCGTCGCGTAGTGCGTGGCGGACCTGCCAGTGGCCCGGCCGGGTGTCGAGTCCCCCCACGCCGAGCCCGATCGCGGCGTACGGGGTGCGGTGCATGCGAGCCAGCATGATGCGGCTGAGGTGGTAGGGCAGGTTCAGCGGGCTGGTGACGTCCTGGACGATGCCGCCGCCGCCGAACACCATCGCGTCTGCCCGCCCGATGGCGGCCGAGAGGTGGTCGGGGCGGTCGTGGCGCACCGCGCCGACGCCGTGCACGCGGCGGGTGGCCGCCGGGTCGGCGGACACGGCCGCGACCGTGGCGCCCCGTCCGTCGAGCAGCCGCAGCAGCCCCGCAAAGGCCAGTTCGTCGCCGAGGTTGGTGGAGCCGACCCAGCCGGCGACGACGACCCGCACTGGTGCTGCCTCCTGGCCGTCATCCGCGACCGGGCGAGGCTAGCGGTCACGTGGGCCGCTCAGCTCAGGTGCCTGGCCAGCATCGACGCGGTCTGCTCGCGGGTGACGTCCCGGCTCGGGCAGTACGAGGTGGCGGTGCAGCCGGTGGTGATGCCGGCCTCGTACAGCGCGGCGACGCGTCCGGCGTGGGTCGGACCGACGTCGTTGAAGTGGGTCGCAACCACCGGCTCGAGCTCGAGCGCGCGGGTGAGGAAGGTCGCCAGCTGTTCGCGGCTGAGGGTGCGCTCGGGGCAGAAGCGGGTGTCGTCGCAGCCGACGGTCAGCCCGGCGGCGTACAGCGCCTCGACGTCGTCGCGGACCGCGTCCGACAGGTCGGTGAACTGGGCGTCGCCCGAGGCGGGCGGGACGTCCAGGGCACGGACCAGCATGCCGGCGAACTCGCCGCGGGAGACCCCGTCCTTGGGGCAGAAGCGGCTCAGGCCGCAGGTCTCGGCGATGCCGTTGGCAGCCACGGACTCGATCGAACCGGCGTGCACGTTGGTGCTGGCGACGTCGCCGAGCGTGGTGGTGCTCGGTGGCAGCACGGTCACACCGGACGAGGGCCGACGGAAGTTCTGGGTGATCCACACCCGGCTGTTGCGCAGTTCGACCCCGACCCCGATCTCGGTCACGCGGTCGTCGAGGATGTTGCGACGGTGGCCGGTGGAGTCCATCAGCGCGTCGTGGATGCGCTGTACGGACGGGCCGACCCCAACGTTCTCCGAGACCCGGCTCCAGCCGGTGATCTGGGTGGAGAAGTCGGGGTTGTGGTGCAGGTTGTCCGCGTCGGCCATCCGGACGCTGTGGGCTCGGGCGACGCGGGTGATGTCGCTCTTGATCGCCAGCGCGCCGAGCCCCTGCTTCGCCCGTTCGACGTTGACCAGCGCGATCACGTCGCGCTCGAGCTCGCGGGCCGACGGTGCGGCGTCGGCCGGCGCCGTCAACGGCAGCAGCAGCGCCGCAGCGAGCAGCAGCACCAGCAGGTGGCGGCTGGCCGTGCGGCGGACGACGGACATCAGGTGGGGCTTTCGGTTCGGGCCGCGGCAGCGCAGCGGGCACGGGGGACTCCCCCTCTCTCTCGGCCTCGGCGCCCCACGTCTTGACGCTCAAAGTGCTCGGGCGAGCGCTCTGCGTCACGGTCGGGGGCGGTGGTTGACGACTCGGGCCGCTGTGCTCTACTCCTCGCGGTCCGCCGCGCCATCGGCGGGTGGCGAGCGCACGCTGGCAGCCCTTGGACGCACGCTCACTGCACACCCGGCACTGGTGTTGCCCCTGTCACGTTGTGTGACGTGAGTTGTGCGTTCAGTTCGACCGCTCCGTGGCCGATAGCACGAGTGTCCCGGTCACGGGGCGCGCCATGGGGTGACCCGCGGTCGCGAACCACGCACGCCGAGCCAGCCAAGCGACGCGGTCGCCGCGCCGTTTCCCGTGCCAACTGCCCAGGAGGTCGTCGCGTTGTCTATCCGCGGGATCACCGTGCGCCTGACCGTGCTCGCGCTGTTCGTGGCGGTGCTCGTCCCGGTCGGCCAGGTGGAGGTCACGGCCGTCCCGGTCACCCAGAGCGAGCAGCTCGACGGTCTGCCGAGCGTCGACGGTCCGCCGAGCGACCACGCTGACGACACCGCCGACGGCGGCAACGGCGACGGCCCGTTCGGCACCGCCGCCGCGGACACCCCCGCCACCTCGACGTCCGAGATCGTCGAGGCGCCGCTGACCTTCAACAGCGTCGGGGTGCAGGCACCCGAGGAGGCGACCGCCGTGCGCGCCCGCACCTCCGAGGACGGCCAGACCTGGTCGGACTGGGAGGCGCTGGAGTTCCTGGACGCGACCGACGGCCCGGACACCGACACGGCCGAGGACCGCGAGGCCGAGCCGGGTCAGCACACCCTGCCGCTGTGGGCCGGCGAGGCCAACTACCTCCAGCTCGAGGTGGACGGCGCGGCCACCGAGGACCTCGACGTCACCGTGATCGACTCGATGGGGCTCTCGGGCGGCCCGGTCGACCGCAGCTGGGACACCCGCATCGGCTCGGCCGCCGACGCCGACACCCTCGACATCGTCCACCGCGATCAGTGGGGCGCCGACGAGTCGCTCGGCTCGGACAAGGTGACCATCGCCGACGAGGTCCACATGGGCATCGTCCACCACACCGCCCACACCAGCGGCGACAAGGCCAACAGCTACTCGCGCAGCGAGGCCCCCGGGATCATGCGCGCGATGCACCGCTACCACACCGAGGCGCTGGGCTGGCGCGACCTCGGCTACAACGTGGTGATCGACCGGTTCGGCACCGTTTACGAGGGCCGCAAGGGCGGGTTCGCCAACGGCGTCGTCGGCGCGCACGCCGCCGGCTACAACACCGGGTCGTTCGGGGTGTCGGTGATAGGCAACTTCACCGACGTGCAGGCCTCCTCGGCCGCCCTCGAGGCGCTGACCGAGGTCGTCGGGATCAAGTCCGCCATCCACGGCATCGACCCGACCGGGTGGACCGACAAGATGGGTGGCAGCTGGAAGCCCACGATCATCGGCCACCGTGACGTCGGCCAGACCGTCTGTCCGGGCAGAATCCAGGACAAGCTGCCGCAGATCCGCGACGGCGCCACCGAGCACTCGGTGCTGTTCCCGGACGTGTCGAGCACCTCGCCGCACCGAGAGTCGATCCTGCGGCTCGCGCTCGACGGGGTGACCACCGGCTGTCGGACCAACGAGTTCTGCCCGACCGACGCGCTGAGCCGCGCGCAGGCCTCGGCGTTCGTGCTGCGCGCCTTCGAGCTCGACCCGATCCCGGGCTCGCAGTTCCCCGACGTCCCCGAGGACCACATCCACGCCAGCTCCATCAACGCGCTGGTGGAGCGCGGCTGGCTCCAGGGCTACCCCGACGGCACGTTCCGACCGTGGGACAAGATGACGCGCGGACAGCTCGCGACCCTGCTCTGGCGCGCCTCGGAGTTGCCCGAGCCGCAGCCGCTGCTCAACCACTACCCGGACGTGTCGATCTTCAGCACCCACGCGTCGGGGATCTACGCCCTCTACGACGGCGGGATCCGCGGCAACTGCGGCTCCGGCAACTTCTGCCCGGACGACCTCGCGCTGCGTGACTCGACGGCCAACTTCGTCGACCAGGTGCGCGAGCATCTGCGGCTGCGCGACCCGGACGAGGACCCGGAGGACGACGAGACCGATCACGACCTCGACGATCCGGACGCCGACGACC
>SKSM01000174.1 GCA_007122985.1 Nitriliruptoraceae bacterium
GCAGCCGCGTCGGGCCCTGCCGGGGCACGGCGAGCCAGGCGACCACCCCGCCGAGCAGCTCGGGGTCGGTCCCGGTCGCCGCCGCGGCCTCCGCGGCGCGCACGAGACCGCGGTCCTCCGCGGTCATGCGGCTGCCAACGTGGTCGGTAGACGGTAGGCGAGGGCCTCGTCGACGTGGTCACGGCCGACGTGCTGTTCGCCGTCGAGGTCGGCCAGCGTCCGCGCGACCCTGAGGGCCCGGTCGAACGCGCGCGCCGACGCTCCGAGCGCGTCGAGTGCATCCGCGAGCCGCGCGAGCGCCTCGGAGCGGCATGTGCGGCGCAGGGTTGCGACGGCCACGTCCGCATTGCATCGGCCCTGCCCCCACCGCTGGGCGGCCAGACCGCGCACCGACGCGACGCGCTCGGCGACGGTCGCGGTGGACTCGCCGTCCGGCGGTGCGGCCAGGGCCTCGCGGGTGACCGCACGCAGCTCCAGCTGCAGGTCGAACCGGTCCAGCAACGGTCCGGACAGCCGCGCCCGGTACCGCTCGATGCGGTCCGGTCGGCACGAGCAGGCCCGGCTGGTACTGCCGAGGTGGCCGCAGGGGCACGGGTTGGTGGCCGCGACCACCTGCACCCGACACGGGTAGCGAACCCGTGCCCGCGCACGCGTGATCACCACCTCCCCACGCTCGAGCGGCTGCCGCAGTGCGTCGAGCACCTGCCGGGGGATCTCGAGCAGCTCGTCGAGCAGCAGCAGACCCTGGTGGGCGAGCACCAGCTCGCCCGGCCGCGGAACCCCCGATCCACCACCGATCAACCCGGCCATCGAGACGCTGTGGTGCGGCTCGCGCAACGGTGGGCGGCACGACAACGGCTCGTCCGGGGCGCGCTCCCCCGCCAGCGAATGGATCGATGCGACCTCCCGTGCGGCGTCGAGGTCCAGCGGCGGCAGCAGCCCCTGGAGCCGGTGTGCGAGCATCGTCTTGCCGCAGCCCGGCGGACCGCTCAACAGCAGGTGGTGGCCTCCGGCCGCCGCCACCTCGGCGGCCCGTCGGGCCACGGGTTGACCCCGGACGTCGGCGAGGTCGGGCACGTCGGTCGGCAGCACGATGTCGGCCGGCTCCGCACGCCGCGTCGGACGCTGCCCACCGAGCACGGCGACGACCTCGGCGAGGGTGGCGACCGGCACGACGTGCAGGTCCGGGACCAGCGCTGCTTCCGGTGCGGCCGCTTCCGGCACCAGCAACCGCCTCGCCCCGAGATCGCGCGCGCCCGCGGCGATCGGCAGCTGGCCCGCCGTCGGACGGACGGCTCCGTCGAGGCCGAGCTCACCGCACGCCCAGGTGCCGGCCGTCACCGTCTCGGGCAGCTGCCGCGTCGCCACCAGGATCGCGATCGCCAGGGGCAGGTCGAACGCCGTCCCGACCTTGGGCAGGTCCGCGGGCGCGAGATTCACCACCAGGCGTTCGTTCGGCCAGGAGTAGCCACTGCGCTGCAAGGCGGTACGGACCCGGTCACCCGCCTCACGGACCGCGGCGTCGGGCAGGCCCACCAGCCGCAGGCCCGGCAGTCCCGGCCCGACACTGGCCTCCACCCGCACCGGGCGGGCGTCGAGGCCGACGAGCGTGACCCCGTGCACCGTCGCCAGCACCCCGTGCGCCGCGTTCACAGCGCACCGGCCAGGTGGGTCAGCCGCGGTGCGCGCCCGAGGTCGATGGCGAGCAGGTCCAACCGCACCCTGCCGTAGCACCGTCCACAACTGCGCAGGTAGGCGGCGGTCAGCGCCCGCAGCCGCGCCCGCTTGCGATGGTCGACGGCCGCGACCGCACCGCCGAACCGCTCGGCGTCACGCCGGGTCTTGACCTCGCAGACCACCAGGACGTCGGCGTGCGGCTCGTGGGCGATCAGATCGAGCTCGCCACGCAGCTCGCCGGAGGCGAGCCGCCAGTTGCGCTCGACGAGCGTCAGCCCGTCGTCGGCGACGAGGTGGTGGGCGGCTAGTGCCTCGCCGCGCACGCCGAGCGGCTCCGCGGTGCCGATGGCGTCCACGAGCGCGGCGGGCAGGTCACGGCTGTGTGTGGTCGGGTCCATGATCGCGACCCTACGCAGCCTCGCAGCACCCGCCGCGGTGGACTCTCGCCGGCCTGTGGACGACCGATCCGTCGACCGGCCGGACCGCTCAGATCACGCCGAAGCCCCACAGCAGCCCAGCGCCGATCACCACGGCCGCGACGACGAGCAGCCAGAGATCGTTGCGCTTGTCGTCGCGGTAGCGACGCGTCGCGTTGAACCCCACCTCAGCGCTCCAGGAAGTCCGGCAGCTGCGGGTCGTCGTGCACGAGTTCCTCGACATTGACGTCACGGAAGGTCAGGACCCGCACGTCCTTGAGGAACCGCGCCGGACGGAACATGTCCCACACCCAGGCGTCGGTCAGGTGCAGTTCGAACCACAGGTCGCTGCCCTCGTGCGGGGTCACCTCGACGTCGTTGCACAGGTAGAACCGCCGCTCGGTCTCCACGACGTAGCGGTAGAGCCGGACCACGTCGCGGTACTCGCGGTACAGCGACAGCTCGAGGTCCGACTCGTAGGCGTCGATCTCCTCTGGGTTCACGTGACCTCCGTCGCGGCGATCAGCGACACCATGACGTCTCAGCGTACCGAGCGGCGTCGGCCCACCGCCGGAGCGCTGTGCGCCGTCACGGGCCGAACGGCAGCGTGGGCGTCTCGGCCGCAGCCACCGGCGCCCAGGACCGTCGGTGCAGCTCGCAGGGACCGAGCTGCGCCAGTGCCGCACGGTGCGCCGGCGACGGGTAGCCCTTGTTGCTGGCGAACCCGTAGCCGCGGAACCGCTCGTCGGCTGCGACCATGTCACGGTCGCGGGCGACCTTCGCCACGATCGACGCCGCGGCGATCGAGGCCGATCGGGCGTCACCGTGGGTCAGCAGCTCGGTGTGCGCGCGCCCGTCGCCGAGGAGGTCGCGGTCGCCGTCGACGAGCACGACGTCCGGATGGAAGGGCAGGGCCGCGACGGCGCGTCGCGCGGCCAGCGTCAGCGCCGCGCTCAGACCGAGCGCATCGATCTCGGCATGCGTCGCCTCACCCAGCCCGATGCCGAGCGCGAACCCCTCCAGCTTCCCCGCCAGCTCCTCGCGACGCGCGGGATCGAGCACCTTCGAGTCACGCAGCTTGTACATCCGGCGGCCGCTCGGCAGGACCACGGCCCCCACGGTCAGCTGGCCGGCCCAGGCACCGCGGCCCACCTCGTCGATCCCGGCGACCGTCGCGCCGTCCGCCCAGAAGCGCTGCTCGGTGTGCACCCCGGGCACCGCGGGCAGCCGCACCGTCCCCGACGCCGTTCGCACGACCGCGCGGCGGTTGCTCGCGGGACGGCCCATCGTCAGCCCCCGGCGTCCAGCTGGGACGTCGAGGTGGACTGTCCGGCACCGTCCGACCGCGGGACGTCGTGCCGGGTCTCGGTGAGCAGCCGGGCGTGCTCCAGCGGCCAGATGATCGCCGCCGAACGACCGACGACGGCGTCCTCGGCGACGTAGCCGAGCGAGCGTCGGGAGTCGGAGGAGTTGGGACGGTTGTCCCCGAGGAAGAACAACGACCCCTCGGGCACCGTCACCGGTCCGAAGTCCGAGGAGTCGCCATAGGTCACGTAGGGCTCGTCGAGCCGTTCGCCGTTGACGAACACCTCACCGTCCTCGATGTGGATCTCGTCACCGGGCAACCCGATGACACGCTTGACGAAGTCCCGGGCGCTGGCCGGCACCAGGCCCACGAACTGACCGACCCCGCGCACCACCCGCTCGCCGAGGGTGGCATCCGGGTCCAACGCACCGAGATCCTCACCCTCGAAGACGACGACCTCACCCCGCTCCGGGCTCCGGAACCGGTAGGTGACCTTCTCGACGACCATGCGGTCGTTGACGCTGAGCGTCTCCTCCATCGAGCTCGAGGGGATGTAGAAGACCTGGACCACGAACGTGCGCAGCAGGAAGGCGAGGACGAGCGCGACGAGCAGCAGGACCGGCAGTTCGCGAAGGAACGAACCCTTCTTCCTGCGCTGCGCCCGGCGCTCGTCCGCACCGACCGCATCCGGGCGGACAGGCCGGTGGGCGTGCCCCGAGTCGGCCGGTCCGTCCCTCATCGGGCCGTCGCCCGAGGCGTCGTCACCGGCCGCAGCATCGTCGCCGGTCGCAGCGTCGGTGTCGGACGGGTCAGCACCGGCCGTCCGGCCGTCGTCCGGACGGGGCGGACGGGACCCGTCGGGTGGGGGGAACCCGGCTGACGGCTCGCCACGACCGGGCCGACGACCTCCGGGGTCGCCCGACCTACCGAACAGCACGTCGTCCGATGAGGTCCCCGGCTCCCGGCCATGCCAGGGCCCGGCTCCCGGACGCTCGCCACCCGGTGGCGAATCGTGGCCGCTTCCGTCAGTTGCCATGGGCTGAGACCCTACCGGCGTCCACCGAGTGATCGCGGCACACCCACGTCACCTCACCCGGCCCTACGCGTCGTGTCGCCGGTCGGCATCGGACGGTGTCAGCGGGCGACCTCGCGCTTCTCCTTGATCCGCGCCTTCTTGCCGACACGATCACGGAGGTAGTAGAGCTTGGCACGGCGGACCTTGCCGCGACGCAGCACCTCGATCGATTCGATGACCGGGCTGTGGACGGGGAAGGTGCGCTCCACGCCGACCCCGAAGCTGACCTTGCGCACCGTGAAGGTCTCGCGCAGCCCGCCGCCCTTGCGGGCGATCACCACGCCCTCGAAGGCCTGAATGCGCGCACGGGTGCCCTCGACGACGCGGACGTTGACCCGGACGGAGTCGCCCGGCCAGAACTCCGGGATGTCGTCCCGCAGGCGGGAGCGCTCGACGACGTCGACCTTGTTCATGGCGTCTCCGAGGTGGCGTGAGGAGGTGGCGTGAGCACGGGTGGGGCGCGGGCGGGAGCGAGCACGCCGTCGATCGCGTGACCGGATCGCGTGGCCGACCGGACCGGGATATGCGCGGTGCGGGACTCGTCGTGGAGCTCCGGGGCGCACGGGGAACTTCAACCGGCTGGCGGCCAACGGAGGATACGGCCTGAGCGAGCCGATGGTCAACCGGGCCCGATCCTGCGGGCCGGTTGCGCGCGGCCACGGCGCGGTGGCACGGGCTCAGCCGTGACCCTCGTCCCCGTCGAGCAGGTCGGGTCGTCGCCGCCGCGTCAGCTCCTCGGCCTGCTCGCGTCGCCAGCGCTCGACCGCCCCGTGGTCACCCGAGGTCAGCACCTCGGGCACCGCATGCCCCCGCAGCTGAGCCGGACGTGTGTACTGCGGGTACTCGAGCAGGCCCGAGGTGAACGACTCGTCCGTCGGCGACTCCTCGTTTCCGACGACCCCCGGAAGTAGCCGGGTCACCGCCTCGATGACCACGGCTGCTGCCACCTCGCCGCCCATCAACACGTAGTCACCGATCGAGATCTCGTCGGTCGCGGCGAGCTGGTGGACCCGCTCATCGATGCCCTCGTAGCGTCCGCAGAGCAGGGTCAGGCGGGGCTCGGCAGCGAGCTCACCGGCCAGCGCCTGGGTGAGCGGGCGTCCACGTGGCGTCAACAGCACGGTGCGCGGCCGCTCCCCGCCTGCGCGGTAGCGCGCCTCTGGTGGCGGATGCTGCGCTCCGGCGGTGTCCTGCGGCCGGAGATCGTTCCAAACGGCCTCACAGGCGGCCAGCCACACATCCGCCCGCATCACCATCCCGGCGCCGCCGCCGTAGGGGGCCGCGTCGACCGAGCGGTGGCGGTCGGTGGTCCAGTCGCGCAGATCGTGCACCCGCAGGTCGAGTGCGTGCTGCTCGACCGCGCGGGCGAGCAGCGAGGTCCGCAACGGCCCATCGAACCAGTCGGGGAAGATCGTCAGGACGTCGATCCTCATGCTGACCCGTCATCGCCGTCGGGGGGCGGCACGACATCCGGCTCGTCGTCGATCAGGCCGGCGGGCGGGTCGATGACGCGCAGCTGCAGCTGCGGAGCATCGTCGGTGGACTCCGGCTGCTCCTCGACCACCACGAGGTCGTCGGCCGCGGGCAGCCACCACGTGGAGCCGTCCGCCCGCCCCACTTCGAGCAGGTCGTAGCCGGCCGCCTCGGGCAGCTCGACCAGAGCGACCACATGGCCGAGCAGCTGGTCGTCCTCGGCGACGACGGGCAGGTCGACCAGTTCGTGGACGAAGTAGTGCGCCCGCTCCTCCACATCGAGCGGCTCGGCCTCGAGCGACCGACCGCGGAGCCGCTCGGCCGTCGTGCGATCGGCCACACCGTCGAAGGTGACCAGCAGCCGTCCCTGGTGCGGACGGCTCGCCCGCACCGTGGTGGCCAGCTCCCCGACGTGAACCGTCGCGCCGGGGGCGAACCGCTCGGGCAGGTCGGTGGCCGGGTCGACGACCACCTCGCCACGGATGCCGTGGGGCTTGATCACCCGCCCGACCGTGACGCGGGTCACGTCAGTCGACGATCTCGACCGTGACGTTCTCGTCGTCGAGCGACCCGGCCGCCTTGACGATCGTGCGCAGCGCCTTGGCGGTCCGGCCACGCTTGCCGATCACCTTGCCGAGGTCCTCGTCGTTGACGTGGAGCTCGAGCACGGTCTCGCGGTCGTCCTCGTCGACCTCGATTCGGACGTCGTCCGGATGATCGACGAGCTGCTTGGCAACGAACTCCAGAACGTCCTCGGACCTCACGCGTCATCCTCCGCCTGGGCGGCCTTGGCCTTGGCCTTCTTCGAGAGCCGTTCCTTGGTCTCGCCGGAGCGGTCACGCTTGGGTGCGTCGCCCGGCTTGAACGTCTCCCAGACACCGGTGACGCGCAGCAGCTGCTTGACCGCATCCGTGGGCTGGGCGCCGTGCTGTAGCCAATGCAGCGCCCGCTCCTCGTCGATGTCGATGCGGGAGGGGTTCTCCAGCGGGTGGTAGCTGCCAATGATCTCGATGAACCGCCCGTCGCGCGGAGAGCGGGCATCGGCGGCGACGACGCGGTAGTGCGGCAGTTTGACGGTGCCCTCGCGGCGGAGGCGCAGCTTGACAGCCATGATGGTCCCTTGTGCAGGCGGGCGCACGCTGGCGCGCCGCGGGTGGTGACGATCCGTACCGGCACGGACGACCACGTGGAGCGGGATGTGGCGGCGGTGCGGCGGAGACCGTCCGGTCGTGGACACGCCGCAGGGAGCGCACTCCGAGCGACGACGTCGCGCAGGCTACCGCACGCACGCTGGCCGTGGGAACGAGCGCCGCCGGCAGCGTCCGTGCCACCTCGGTGGTCCTGTCAGCCGGGGCCGGCGAACGTCGTCCGCCTGGATCCGCGGTTGCACCCGTCTCGCCACGGGTCAGCGGCTCCTGCCCTTCTTGGGGGCGGGCTGGAGCCCGGAGAACCCGCCGAGCCCGCCCCCACCGGCGCCGCCTGCGCTTCCGAGCTGCTGCTGCATCTGGCGCATCGCGGCGGCCTGACCCTTGGCGCTCTGTCGTCCCTGGCCGCCCTTGCCGGCTGGGCCGCCGGCCTGCTTCGCAGCGGTCTTCATGACCTTCTGCATCTCGGTGAACTGCTTGACGAGCCGATTGACGTCGGTGACGGTCGTGCCCGAGCCCGCCGCGATGCGCTTGCGCCTGCGACCGTTGAGCACACCCTTGGGATCGCGGCGCTCCGCCGGGGTCATCGACCGGATGATCGCCTCCACGCGGCTGAACTGCCGGTCGTCGAGATCGACGTCCTTGAGCTGCTTGTCCATCCCAGGGAGCATCCCGAGCAGCCCCTGGAGCGGGCCCATCTTCTTGAGCATCTGCATCTGCTGGAGGAAGTCCTCGAGGGTGAAGTCACCCGACATCAGCGCCTGTTCGGCCTGCTGCTGCTCCTGCTCGGAGTAGGTGGACTCGGCCTTCTCGATCAGCGACATCATGTCGCCCATGCCGAGGATGCGCGAGGCCATCCGGTCCGGATGGAACGCCTCGAAGTCGTCGGGGCTCTCCCCGACCGACGCGAACAGGATCGGTGAGCCGGTCACCTCACGGACGCTGAGCGCCGCGCCGCCGCGCGCGTCGCCGTCGAGCTTGGACAGGATCACCCCGTCGAAGCCGACCCGATCGGCGAACGCCTTGGCGACGTTGACCGCCTCCTGACCGATCATCGCATCGATCACGAACAGGGTGCGCACCACCCCGCCGTGCTCACCGACCACCTCGGTGATCGCCGAGGCCTGATCCAGCAGTTCCTCGTCGACGTGCAGCCGACCGGCGGTGTCGACGATGACGGTGTCGCAGCCGGTGTCGCGCGCCTTGCCGATGCTCTCGCGCGCGACCGGCACCGGGTCGCCGGACGTCTGCGGCGCGTAGACGTGCACGCCGACGCGCTCGGCTCCGAGCTTGAGCTGCTCCACGGCCGCCGGCCGCTGCAGGTCACAGGCCACCAGCATCGGCGTGCGACCCTTGGACTTGAGGTGCTTGGCGAGCTTGGAGGCGGCCGTCGTCTTGCCGGAGCCCTGCAGCCCGGCCAGGACGATCACCGACGGCGCAGGACCTTTGAGGTCGAGGGTGGCCGACTCCCCGCCGAGCGCGCGTGCGAGTTCCGCGTCGACGGCCTTGACGACGGTCTGGGACGGGTTGAGGGCCTTGTTGACCTCCTCGCCGACCAGCTGCTCACGCAGGCGTTCGACGATGCCCTTGACGACCTTGAAGTTGACGTCCGCCTCGAGCAGTGCGAGGCGGATCTCCTTCAAGGTGGCATCGACGGTCTTCTCGTCCAGCCGTCCACGGCCCTTGACCTTCTCGAGGGCCGCATCGAGCTTGCTGGAGAGCTGATCGAACACGTGCGCGTCCCCGTCGCCGTCGGGCAGTTGACGGCGCCGAGCGTAGCGGCCGCCCGACGGCACCCGGGGCGCGCACAGGGGGCACGCGCCCGACGCGCGTTCCGCGACGGACTCGTCATCGCCGGCGCCCGGGCCGCCCGGTCACCGGGACCGTGCGCACCTGGCTGCGAGACCGCCTCCCACCACCCCGCCGGGTGCAGAACGTCTCACCGCTCCGACCACCGGGTGCAGAACGTCTCACCGCCCCTCCAACCGGGTGCAGAACGTCTCACCTCCCCCACCGGGTGCAGAACCTCGCAGCGGGTGCGATTTGGCGCAGATCTGCGCCAAATCGCGCCCACTGATCCAGAATGCACCCGCTCGGCCGTGGTGCGGGACGGTGCTGCAGACCACGAGGTGCGACCAGGACGCGACACCCCCGGCGGACGCGGTGCCGACGCAGATATCCACACCTGCGCAGCAATCGTTCGAACGGACAGCGACCGTTGCATGCAGACTGCCCTGCGTGGAGACACCGTGGAACACCTTCGTGCAGGGATGCCGGACCCGCTACGGGGTCGGCACCGTCGGTCACGCCGTTGCAGCCGGCGTCCCCGCTGCGACGTTCTACCGACGGACAAGCTCGGAAGGTTGGGCCAGTCCGTACGCCGGCGTCCGTGTCGCTCCGTGGGCGCGACCCTCGCGGCTGACCGAGCTGTCGGCCCTGTTGCACGCCGCCGGCGACGGCGCGCTGGCCTGTGGCGAGACGGCCGCGTGGCTCTACCAGCTCAGCCCAGAGCCTCGGAAGCTGCAGGTGTGCCTCCCACACGGTCGGCGGGTCCCCCGCGGTGCCGAAGGCCTGGTCCGCCGTTGCCGCTGGCTCGCGGACTCCGACCTGGCCATGCTACGCAACCTGCCGGCGCTCGCTCCGGCCGCCATGTTCATCACGCTCGCTGCGAGCGACTCGCTGACGCTTCGGGGCCACCTCATCGATGCGCTGCACCGCAATCAGATCCGACTGCCGGAACTGACCAACCGTCTGGCAGCAGTCGGCCCGGTTCCAGGACGCCGCAGCCTGGCCAGGATGGTGTTCGAGTTGGCAGACCGCGAGGTCGAATCGTTGTTCCATGACCTCGTCCTCGACGAGCTCACAGCCCGGGGTTACCGGCCCCTGCGAACCCCGTTGCACATCGACACACCCGACGGCCGCGGCGTGCTGGCCGATATCCCCCTGCCCGACTGGCGAGTTGCGGTCGAGACGCAGGGCGACCGCTTCCACAGCTCACGGACCCAGCGAACGGCCGACCGACGCCGAACCTCCCAGTACGCAGGCACCGACTGGTTGCCGCTCGACCTCGACTGGTGGGAGTGGATCGGCAACCGTGCGCACTTCTTCGAAGCACTCGATGCCGCGATCCTGCGCCAGTTCGAACGGGGAATGGGAAGTGCAGCACTCCTCCCTGCCCACCTGCGTCAGCGCGCCGCGCGCATCCAGAACCACCGACCGGGTGCATTCTGACGCAACGGGCGCAGATCCTCTCGAATTTGCGACAAACCGCACCCGGTCCGGGAGGGGTGCGACAAACCGCACCCGGTCCGGGAGGGGTGCGACAAACTGCACCCGGCCGGGAGGGGTGCGACAAACTGCACCCGGCCGGGGGTGGGTGACGGGAGGACGGGTGGGCGGGCCGTGGACGGTCCGGACGCTGGTCAGCCGGCGAGCTCGGAGAACAGCCCCTCGACGAACAGCTGCGGATCGAAGGGGGCGAGGTCATCGATGCCCTCGCCGAGGCCGACGAGCTTGACCGGCAAGCCCAGCTCGCGCTGCACCGCGACCACGATCCCGCCGCGCGACGACCCGTCGAGCTTGGTCAGCGCGATGCCGGTCACCTCCACCGCCTCGAGGAAGGCCCGAGCCTGTGCGATCCCGTTCTGGCCGGTGGTCGCGTCGAGCACCAGCAGGGTCTCCTCCAACGGCCCGGCCCGCTTCTCGAGCACGCGCTTGACCTTGCCGAGCTCGTCCATCAGCTGGGTCTTGTTGTGCAGGCGACCGGCGGTGTCCACGATCAGCAGGTCCGCGCCCCGGGCGGTCGCGACGTCATAGGCCTCGTAGGCGACCGAGCCGGGGTCGGCGCCCGGATCCTTGGCGACCAGCTGCGCACCGGTGCGCTCGGCCCAGATCCCCAACTGCTCGGAGGCCGCCGCACGGAAGGTGTCGGCCGCGGCCAGGACGACCCGGCGCTGCTCGCGCCGCTCGACCGCGGCGAGCTTGCCGATGGTGGTGGTCTTGCCGGTGCCGTTGACCCCGGTGATCAGCCACACCGTCGGCCCCTCGTCACTGGCGCGGGCAAGCGACCGGTCGGCCTCGCCGAGCGCCGCGGTCAGCTCCTCCTTGAGCAGGTGCAGCACGGCATCGGCGTCGTTCGCCCCCTCCTCGCGTGCACGGCGCTTGAGCTCCTCGACGATCTCCATGGTGGCCGTCACACCCACGTCGGCGGTGATCAGCGCCTCCTCCAACCCGTCCCAGGCCTCCTCGGAGACCCCGCGCCCGAACAGCTCGACGACCGAGGTGCCGAGCACGTTGCGGGTGCGCGAGAGCCGGCGCCGGAACCGTTCACCGAGGCCGAGGTCCTCCTCGACCGGTGCGGCGGGCAGCTCGACGTCCGCGTCGGGAGGCGCGACCAGCTCCTCCGGGGTGTCGGGAACCTCCGGCAGGACGTGCTCGGTGTCGGGCAGGGCATCGGCCGACGCGGTGTCGCGACCATCGGCCACCGACTCGTCGTCGACGCCGGTGCCGGTGTCGGACGGACCTGCGTCGCCGCCACGGCGGCGCCCGACGGCCAGGCCGAGGCCGAGCAGCACCAGCACGACCACGGCGATGCCGGCAACCAGCCACGGATCCATCGCGGTCGCTGCGATCGGAGGGGCGGATGCGAACACGGTCAGGGCGTCCCTTCTCGTCGGCTCGTCAGGCGGTCACGTCGACGCGGTCGCCCGCATCGTCGAGCGCCTCGGTCGGCGCGTCGCTGGCGCGGTCGTCGAGCGCGTCGGGTGTCGGGTCACGCAGCCGCTCGGCCACCGCGGTGGTCACCGCGTCCGATCCCATCGTGATGCCGTACAGGACGTCGGCGATCTCCATGGAACGTTTCTGGTGGGTCACCAGGATGATCTGGGCATGCCCACGGAACGAGCGGATCACCTTCAGCAGTCGCTGGAGGTTGACGTCGTCGAGCGCGGCGTCGACCTCGTCGAGCACGTAGAACGGGCTCGGCCGGGCACGGAAGATCGCGAACACGAACGCCAGCACGGTCAGCGAGCGCTCGCCGCCGGACAGCAGTGACAGACGCGTGACCTTCTTGCCCGGCGGGCGGGCCTCGACCTCGATGCCCGTGGTGAGCAGGTCGTCGGGCTCGGTCAGCACCAGACGGCCGTGGCCGCCGGGGAACACCGTGGAGAAGGTCAGCTCGAACTCACGGGCGACGTCCTCGAAGGCATCGCGGAAGACCTCACGAATGCGGTCGTCGACGGCCACCACGACGTCGGCGAGATCCTTCTTGGACCGCCGGAGATCGTCGAGTTGGTCCGAGAGGAAGGCGTGGCGCTGCTCGAGCGCCTTGAACTCCTCCAGGGCCAGGGGGTTGACCCGGCCGAGCAACCCGACCTTGCGCACCAGCTCGTCCTCACGTTCGGTGAGGGCGTCGACGTCGTAGCCGTCGGCCTCCGGGTGCTCGGCCCGGACCTCGTCGGGGTCGAGCGAGAGCTCCGAGCGCAGCCGCGCGGTGAGGTTGTCCAGCCGCTGCGAGACGTCCTGGCGCTGCAGGTCGGATGCGTGGCGCCGGTCGCGTACGGCGGTGAGCTCCGCCGCGACCTCCTCGACACGCTCGCGGGCGGCGGACAGCTCCGCTCCCCGCTCGGAGAGCTCTGCCTGCAGGCGGTCGCGGTCGGCGGCGGCCGCCTGGATCGACCGGTCGAGCCCGTCCAGCGCACTGCGGGCGACGAGCGCAAGGTCACCACAGCGTGCGATCCCGGCCCGGCGTGCCTCGCGGCGGCGGGCGGCGTCGGCGAGCGCGGCCTCGACCTCGTCTGCCTCGCGGCGCAGCTGTTCGGCCTGCTGCTCGAGGCTGCGGACCTGCTCGGTGGCACGCTCGAGCGCGACCCGGGCGTCGAGCTCGCGCTCGCGCGCCGCCTCCACCGCCTCGTCGAGCTCGACAGCGGTGTCGTCCGGTCCGTCGTCGTCCTCGGCGGGCGGGTCGTCGGGCCCGCGGGCGTTGAGCTCGGACAGGCTGGCGCGGTCGCGCTCGAGCACCTCGAGCAGCTCGCGGTGCTGCCCGGCGACCACCTGGCGCTGGTCGCTGAGCGACTGCAGCTCCTTGTGCCAGCGTGCGAGCCGCTCGGCCGCCCCGGTGATGCGGGCGTCGGACTCGTTGATCCGCTCGGTCGCCCGGGCGAGCTCGGCGCGCGCGTCGGCTAGTTCGGCGGCCGCCAGCTCGCGCTGCGAGGCCACGTGCTCGAGGTCGGCTGCACGCTCCGCCGCCCGGGCCTCGGCCTCGTCCGCCGCGGTCGCCGCCAGCACCGATGAGCGCTCCACCGATCCGCCGGCACGAAAGCCGTGGGGCCCGGCGACGTCGCCGTCCGGCGTGACGAAGGTGTGCGCCGGTTCGCGGCCGTGGAGCAGCACCGCCGTCGCCCAGTCGGGCACCAGGAAGGTGTCGCCGAGCACCCGGCGCAGGGCGGTGACCACCGCATCGGCGGTGTCGTCGTCACGCGCCGGGGCGAGCACGTCGGCCACCGGCCTGGCTCCGGCCGCACGCAACTGCTCGCGCGCGTCCTCGTCGTGTGGCGGCGTCGGACGGGGATCACGGCGTGCCGCGAGCACGACCGCGGAGCCGTTGCCGGTCTCGCGAAGCCAGGCCACGACCCGGCGTGCCTGCTCCGGCGAGGTGACCACCACGGCCTCGCCGAGCGGCCCGAGCGCGGCGGCGACCGCGGCGTCCGCGTCGGCCTCCACCCGGACGTGGTCGGCGACCGGCCCCAACACACCGTCGAGATCGGCATCGAGCACCGCGGCCGTGCCACCCTCGGTCTCTGCGACCGCCGCCCGTAGCGCCTCGGCCCGAGTCGCCTGGGCAGTGCGCTCGGCGTCGATCTCACGTGCGCGGGCATCGAGGTCGTCGACGGCGGCCGCACGCTCGGCCACCGCCGCTTCCGCCCGCTCCAGCGTGGCGGTGAGCTCCACCTCGGCGGTGTCGAGGGTCCGGATCTCCTCCTGGACCGCAGCGACGCCCTCCTCCGCCTCCGCGATGCGCGCATCGAGACCGTCGAGCGTCGATGCGAC
>SKSM01000198.1 GCA_007122985.1 Nitriliruptoraceae bacterium
CCGGACCGGGCCGTGGTTCGCCTTCCAGGACACCGCGGTGGTCCCCGACGTGATCACCGTCGCCAAGGCGCTGGCCAACGGGCTGCCGATCGGCGCGTGCATCGCCCACGGCACGGCGGCGGAGGTGTTCGGGCCGGGCGACCACGCCACCACCTTCGGCGGCAATCCGGTCACCTGTGCCGCCGCCAACGCCGTGATCGACACGATCGAGTCGCAGGGCCTGCTCGACACCGCGCAGGTGCGCGCCACACGGCTGCGCGAGGGGCTCGCCGGTCTGGTCGGTCGGGTGCCGCACGCCAAAGGCGTGCGCGGCCGCGGGCTGCTGCTCGGCCTCGAGCTCGATGCGCCGGTGGCCGGCGCCGTGGAGGTCGCCTGCCGCGAGCGCCTGCTGCTGGTCAACGCCGTCGCGCCGGACGTGCTGCGTCTCGCACCACCGCTGACGGTCTCGCGCGAGGAGGTCGACCTCGCGCTCGCGGGGCTGGAGGAGGCGCTGACGGCCGTCGCCGAGCCCCCGACCTGATCCCACCGGGCCGGTCTCACACGCCTGACCCCCCGACCGGACCCTGCGCCTTCGCCCCAGATCCACCCAGAACAGGAGCCACCCGTGGCAACGACACCCCGGCACTACCGACGGGTCGAGGACCTCTCCGCCGACGGCCTGGTCGCGGTGCTCGACCTCGCAGACGAGCTCAAGGCCGCCCGGGCCGCCGGCGGCCGTGACGACCTGGCCGGCCGCACGGTCGCGATGGTCTTCGAGAAGCCCTCGACCCGGACCCGCGTGTCGTTCCAGGTCGCGGTGACCGAGCTCGGCGGCAGCCCCCTCGCGCTGTCGTCCGCCGAGCTGCAGCTCGGCCGAGGCGAGACGATCGCCGACACCGCCGCGGTCCTCTCGCGCTACGTCCACGCCCTGGTGGTGCGCACCTTCGGGCAGGACCGCATCGACGAGCTGGCCAAGAACGCCACCATCCCGGTCGTCAACGCGCTCACCGACCTCGAGCACCCCTGCCAGGCGCTCGCCGACCTGCAGACCGTGCGCGAGCAGCTGGGCGGCTTCGCGGGCCGCACGCTGACCTACGTCGGCGACGGCAACAACGTCGCGCACTCGCTGCTGTTGGCGGGGGCCATGGTCGGCCTCTCGGTGCGCATCGCCCATCCCGACGGCTTCGCGCCGGACGCCGGGATCGTCGAGCGCGCCAAGGAGCTCGCCGCAGCCAGCGGCGCGCAGGTGGTGCTGACCACCGACCCCGTCGCCGGCGTCAGTGGCGCGGACGCGGTCTACACCGACGTGTGGGCCTCGATGGGTCAGGAGGACCAGGCCGAGCAGCGTCTGGCGGTGTTCGAGCCCTTCCGGGTCACCCCGGAGCTGTTCGCCCACGCCGCCGAGGACGCGGTGTTCCTGCACTGCCTGCCCGCCCACCGCGGTGAGGAGGTCAGCGCCGAGGTGATCGACGGGCCGCGCTCGGTGGTCTGGGACCAGGCCGAGAACCGCATGCACACCCAGAAGGCGCTGCTCGTCGAGCTGCTGCGCTGACGCGAGCCGGCCGCCGCCACCCACCGACCCACCCTGGAACCGCGATGTCCGACAAGGCCCGCCGTCACCAGCTGCTGCGCCAGCTGGTGACCGACCACGACCTGCGCTCCCAGGTCGAGGTCGCCGACGCGCTGCGGGCCGCCGGGGTCGAGGTGCACGAGGCGACCGTCAGCCGAGACCTCGGCGAGGTCGGGGCCGTCAAGGTGCGCGGCACCGACGGATCGCTGGTCTACCGGCTGGCCGCCGATCCGGGGCCGTCGTCGGCCCGGGAGCGGCTCGACGAGACCCTGCGGCGCTTCGTCACCCGGGTACAGGCCAGCGGCAACCTCGTCGTGGTGCGCACGCCGCCGGCCTGCGCCCACCCGGTGGCCTCGGCGGTCGACCTCGCCGAGCTCGACGGCGTGATCGCCACCGTCTCGGGGGACGACACCGTGCTCGTGGTCGCTGCGGAAGGCCGCTCGGGCGCCGAGCTCGCCGAGCGCCTACGCCAGCACGCCGGCCTGACCTGAACTGACATGACATGACCTAATCGCACCACCAGTGCGCCGCCACCAACCGACCGTGCCCCACCGACCCATCAGGAGCTCGACCATGAGCAAGCCACGGATCGTGCTCGCCTACTCCGGCGGGCTGGACACCTCTGTCGCCATCGAATGGCTCAAGGAGCACAAGAACGTCGAGGTGGTGGCCTGCGCCGTCGACGTCGGCCAGGGGATCGACGATCTCGACGAGATCCGCCAGCGCGGGCTCGACTGCGGCGCGGTGGAGTCGGTCGTGGTCGACGCGCGGCAGGAGTTCGCCGAGCAGTTCATCGCGCCCGCGCTCAAGGCCAACGCGATGTACATGAACAAGTACCCCCTGGTCTCCGCGCTGTCGCGGCCGTTGATCGTCAAGCATCTGGTGCGGGTCGCACGCGAGACCGACGCCGCGGGTGTGGCCCACGGCTGCACCGGCAAGGGCAACGACCAGGTCCGCTTCGAGGTCGGCACGATGTGCCTGGCGCCCGATCTGGAGAACCTCGCGCCGATCCGCGAGTGGGGCCTGACCCGTGACGCGGCCATCGACTGGGCGATCGAGCGCGGCATCCCGATCCCGATCAAGTCCAAGCAGTCGCCGTACTCCATCGACGAGAACGCCTGGGGCCGCACCGCCGAGTGCGGGATCCTCGAGGATCCGTGGGCACAGCCCCCCGAGGACGTGTTCGAGCGCACCGTCAGCGTCGCCGACGCGCCGGACGAGCCGGACGAGCTGATCCTGACCTTCGAGCAGGGCCTGCCGGTCGCGGTCGACGGGCAGCGGATGCCGCTGGCCGAGCTCGTCGCCCACCTCGACGAACGGGCCGGGCGCCACGGCGTCGGCCGCATCGACATGATCGAGGACCGGCTGGTCGGCATCAAGAGCCGCGAGCTCTACGAGTGCCCCGGCGCGATCACCCTGATCACCGCCCACCGCGACCTCGAAGACCTGTGTCTCGAGCAGGAGCTCGCCGAGCACAAGCGCAGTGAGGAGGGGCGCTACGCCCAGCTGATCTACAACGGGCTGTGGTGGGGCCCGCTGAAGTCCGCGCTGGACGCCTTCATGGACGCGGCCAACAGCTACGTCTCCGGCGAGGTCCGTGTCCAGCTGTTCAAGGGGCACGCGACCGTCGTGGGCCGGCGCAGCGACGTCGCCCTCTACAGCTACGAGATGGCCACCTACGACGAGGACGACCAGTTCGACCAGACACTGGCCGAGGGCTTCGTCAAGCTGTGGGGCCTGCCGCTGAAGACCTGGGCGGCACGCGCCGCCAACCAGGGCAAGGGCCTGTGAGCTGCCCGTCCGCTGCGGGCGGCAGGCGGTATCCGGCGGGGGTGGTCGTGCGGTGAGCTGGCTGCGCATCGTCCAGATCGACGTGCCCGAGCAGCGGCTGGACGCGGCCGTCGCCTTCTGGGCGGCGGCCCTGTCCGCCGAGCCCACCGACGCCCCCGGCGCCTTCGTCCACCTCGTCGACGCGACCTCGGCCCTCGAGGTCCATGTGCAGTCGATCGGCGACGACCCCCCGCGCTACCACCTCGACCTCGAGGCCGACGACCGCGACCGCGAGGTGGCGCGTCTGGTCACCGCCGGTGGTGCAGCGACCGCGTCGTTCGACGCCGACGGCTACACCGTGCTGTCGGATCCGGCGGGGGTGCCGCTGTGTGTCATCGACCCGACCGCCGCGGCGCCGACGCGGGTGGCGCCGCGCCGACCGGATCGCGGGTACCTCGGCGCTGTGGTGCTCGACGTCCCCGAGCAGGCCGCCGACCGCACGGTCGGCTTCTGGTCCAGCGCGCTCGGGCTCGATCCACGGAGGGCCGTCGACACGCCACCGTTTCGCGAGCTGCCGGGTGTCGTCGGGCCGGGCGGCGGGGTGCAGCTGCTGGTCCAGTCGATCGGTCCCGGCACCGCTGCGCGCGTCCACGTCGACCTGATCGCGCCCGACACCGCAGCCGAGGTCCACCGACTCGAGGCGCTCGGGGCAC